>JBBRGE010000001.1:0-29796 GCA_038241045.1 Hyphomicrobiales bacterium
CGGAAACTTTGGATACAATTTCTGCCAACGTCGCCCGGATGGGCGATGAAGGCCCGACCCAGCAGGAGCTGGATGAAGCGAAGTCCTATCTCAAAGGCTCGCAGATGCTTGCGCTTGATACGTCATCGAAAATTGCCAGCGCAATGCTCCAGTATCAAATCGACAATCTTGGGATTGATTACATCGAGAAACGCAACGGCATTGTCGATGCCGTCACGCTCGACCAGGCCAAGCGTGTCGCCAAGCGCATCTGGGGCCAAGGCCTCCTGAGCGTCAGCGTTGGACGCGCTCCCGTTGCCGCCGCGCAGCCACCCGCAAGCCCGCCGCCACCCGCAACCAGGTAGACGGTGCCGACTGCGGCGGATCGTGCTATCCGTCGCGGCATGCTTCGGGTCACACGCGACATCGTCATCGACGACAATGATATCGACATCGTGTTCGTTCGCGCCTCCGGGCCGGGCGGGCAGAACGTCAACAAGCTCTCAACGGCGGCCCAGCTACGTCTCGATGTCTCCCGAATCGCGCTTGCTGCCGACACCCTCGCGCGGCTGACCACACTTGCGGGCCAGCGAATGACCAAGGACGGCGTCATCGTCATCCACGCTCAGCGCTACCGCACCCAGGAACGCAACCGCGCCGACGCTATCGACCGGCTGCTGGAATTGCTGCGCGAGGCGGCCGTGAGGCCCAAACCACGCCGTGCGACCAAGCCGACATTCGGCTCCAAGGTTCGGCGACTGGAAGGCAAGAAACGCCGCAGCGATGTAAAGGCCAAGCGCGGAACAGCCAGATACGACGATTAGGAACGACAGGTGATTAGCGGGCAAAAGCCTTTCTTCCGGCGTGCCTTGGTCGTCAGGCGGCTTAAAATGCAGGCTACACGATTCGCCGGAATCCCATGCCCGTCCGCCAGCTTCCCGAACAGATTGTAAATCGCATCGCAGCCGGCGAAGTTGTCGAGCGGCCCGCCAGCGCCGTGAAGGAACTCGTGGAAAACGCCATCGATGCCGGGGCGAACCGTATCGATGTATTTACCGATGGCGGCGGGCGGCGACGCATCGGCATCACCGACGATGGCGCAGGCATGACCCGCGACGATCTAGCACTTGCGGTCGATCGTCATGCGACATCGAAACTCGATGACGAAGATCTGTTGCGCATCCGCACGCTCGGGTTTCGCGGCGAAGCACTGCCCTCGATAGGCGCCGTCGCGAGACTTTCCATCACCACACGCCACGCCAGCGAACCCCATGCCTGGGCCATGAATGTCGAAGGCGGAATCAAATCCAGCATTGTCCCTGCCGCTCTGACGGCGGGTACGCGTGTCGAAGTCAACGACCTATTCTACGCAACACCTGCGCGCCTGAAGTTTCTCAAAACCGACCGCACAGAGGCAGAAGCGATCCGCGAAGTTGTTCGGCGGCTAGCTATGGCGCGTCCCGATATTGCGTTCTCGTTGTCCGGTGAGGAACGCGTACCGGTGACGTGGGCAGCGGCACTACCCGGTGCCGCAGGGCGGCTGACGCGGCTCGGTGATATTCTGGGTTCAGACTTCCGCGCCAATGCCATTGAAGTTCGCGCCGAACGCGATGGTGTCATCGTCGAAGGTTTTGCCGCAGCACCCTCGCTGACACGCGCCAATGCGCTCGGACAGTATCTGTTCGTCAACGGCCGCCCCGTGCGTGACAAGCTCATTCTTGGTGCGGTGCGCGCCGCCTATGCGGACTATCTGCCGCGCGACCGGCATCCTGTTGTCGCCTTGTTCGTGACGCTCGACACGCAAGAGGTCGACGCCAACGTGCATCCTGCAAAGATCGAAGTGCGCTTTCGCAATTCAGGTCTGGTTCGCGCGCTGATCGTGCATGCGTTAAAAGAAGGTCTCGCGCGGGAGGGCAAGCGCACGGCGGCGAATTCCGACGGTGCTGCAATCATGTCGTTCCGTCCCGGCAACATTACACGTAGCGGCTGGGACTGGCGCCGCTCGCCAAATTATCCTGCGGCCTTTGACGGCTCGGCGGCACCCGACTATGTCAACGCATTCGCCGAATCCGCGCAGCCGATTTTCGACACCGGCGCGCCCACCGTCGATGTACGCTTCAACGAAGCTCCTATCGAAAATCTGCTCGATCGTCCACTCGGCGCGGCCCGCACGCAAATTCACGAGACCTACATCGTCGCGCAGACGCGCGACGGACTCATTGTGGTGGACCAGCACGCCGCGCATGAGCGCATCGTCTATGAAAAACTCAAAGCATCGATCGAACGCAATGGCGTGCAGCGGCAACTGCTGCTGATTCCGGAAATTGTTGAAATGGACGAAGCGACAGTTGAGCAACTGGTCGCGCGCGCCGATGAACTGGAAAAATTCGGACTCGTGATCGAATCCTTCGGTCCGGGTGCAGTCGCCGTGCGAGAAATCCCCTCATTGCTGGGCAAATCGAACGCTGAGTCTTTGCTGCGCGATCTTGCCGAGCATATGGCCGAGTGGGATGAGGCGTTGCCGCTCGAACGCCGTCTGATGCATGTCGCAGCCACAATGGCGTGTCATGGCTCGGTGCGCGCGGGCCGCATTCTCAAGCCGGAGGAAATGAACGCACTGTTGCGCGAAATGGAAGTGACTCCGAACTCCGGCCAGTGCAATCACGGACGACCTACCTATGTCGAGTTGAAGCTGGCAGATATCGAGAAGCTGTTCGGACGCCGTTAATCAGCTCAGCCAGCCAACGCGCGCAAGAACACGAACTCTGTATCATCATAAGCACGACGCTCCAAATCCTCGAATCCCTCCGGTGCCGCGAGAGCAGTTGCTTCGGATTCTTCCGCGACAACAAGTGCACCCACGGTCAGCCACTTCCCGTCGCGCAGTGACGCAAGCGCCTTATCCGCAAGCCCGCAACCATAGGGTGGGTCGAGGAATGCCAACGAGAAAGGTTCGACCGGATATGCTGCCCCGAGTTTGGTCGCGTCGCGGCGAAATATTTTCGTAACGCCGCCGAGACCCAAGGCTTCGACGTTGTTACGCAAGAGCGCACGCGCCTCCGCGCCGTTGTCGACAAATAAAGTAAATGCCGCGCCGCGCGAAACCGCTTCGATACCCAACGCGCCGGTTCCTGCAAACAAATCGAGAACCCGCGCGCCATCCATCGGGTTTTCGTAAGCGTGCATCAAGATGTTGAAGAGAGATTCGCGTAAGCGATCCTGCGTCGGCCGGATGTCGTTCGACGACGGTGACGCGATGTTGCGCCCCCTTAGGCGTCCACCGACAACCCGCATCAGTCCTCTCGCGGCTTCAGGTCGCGCTTGCCTTTATAGCCGCGCGTCGGCCTGCGCGGCGGGCCGAACCCGCTCGCGTCCTCTTCGTTGCGCGCACGTGCTTCGTCGCCGCCCGCACGCGTGACCAAAATACGACGACCCTTGCGGTCGGCAATCAATCCGCTTTTGCCGGCTGGTTTGACGCGACTTTTGGCGCGTGGCGCATCGTCGCTATCCGACTTGTCTTGCAGCGGCTTGTCGAATTGTGCGCCCGACGCAACGACGATCTTCTCGCCAAGCTGTTCGCGCAGGACGCGTGTCTTGATTTCCTCGACCTGACCTTCTTCCAGCTCGCCCAATTGAAACGGCCCGTAAGAAATCCGGATCAGACGATTCACTTCGAGCCCGAGATGCGCCATGACGTTGCGTACTTCGCGATTCTTGCCTTCGCGAATCGCGAATACGATCCAGACATTGGCGCCCTTGTCGCGCTCCAGCGACGCGTCGATCGATCCGTATTTGACGCCGTCAACTTCGACGCCTTTCTTCAATTCATCAAGTTGGGCCTGCGTTACTTCACCATGCGCCCGAACACGATAACGCCGCAGCCAGCCGGTATCCGGCAATTCAAGTGACCGCGCGAGACCGCCATCATTGGTCAAAAGTAAAAGCCCCTCGGTGTTGAAATCGAGACGGCCAATCGAAATCAAACGCGGCAAGCCCTCCGGCAGATTGTCGAACACCGTCGGTCGGCCCTCGGGATCGGAATGCGTCGTCATCAACCCGCGCGGCTTATGGAACAGAAACAACCGCGTTCTTTCGCGCTCCGGCAACGGCTTGCCGTCGATGGTCACGACATCGCTCGCTGTTATGTCGAGTGCGGGCGAATTGATCACACGGCCGTTCACTGCAACGCGGCCCTGGACGATCCATTCCTCGGCATCGCGGCGCGAGCATAATCCAGCACGCGACACGATTTTGGCGATGCGCTCGCCGGATTTCTTTTTTGCCGGCGCTGCTTCGCGAGGAGTTCGCTTGTCAAAATCAGGCTTACGCTCGCGATATTCGCCACGGCCGCCGAACGCGGGCCGCTTGGCGAACACTTTGCTGTCGTCCTCGTTGTCTCTGCGAGGCCGTTCATCTCGGGTCTCGCTGCGCGGATGTTCCTGCCATTCGTTTCGGGTTGCGCCGCGACCGGAACTTCGTTCGGTGCGCGGTGCGCGATCTTCTCGCGGCTTGTCGAAACGAGGCCGGTCAAATTTCGGGCGGTCGCGATCCGGGCGATCTCCTCTGGGTCGGTCGAATTTGCGAGGTCCGCGATCGCCGTCGGCGGAACGTTCCGGCCGGTCGTCGCGCGAGCGCGAAGAACGTGGACGCTCGGCCCCTCCGCGGTCTTCGCGCGGCTTGTCGAACCCGCGACCGCCATCTCGCGCAGGCGCGCGCTTTTGCCAAGGCTTGTCTCTAAATGGCTTGTCGCCGCCGCGATCTTCACCGCGATTGAAGTCCTTGCGCGGACCGCCACGATCCGGTGCACCGCGACGTGCGGGGCGCTCGTCACGTTGCGGGCGGTCATCGCGATTGAAGCGGGCCGGACGCGGTGCATCGCTGCGCTCACCGCGCGGTGCATAAGGACGCTTTTCGCCGAATTTTTTGTCGCCGAACTTTCCGGGACCCGCGTTGCGACCAGGGCGCGATCCGCCTCTGTCGCTGCGCGGCGCATCTTCACGATTGCGAGGCTTGAATGATGGACGTCCCTCTCCGCGCGCGCCACCGCGATCGTCTCGCGGCTTGAATGAACGGCTCTCGCCACGATCCTCGCGTGGCTTGAAAGACGGACGATTTGCGCCGCTACGTTCCTCGCGGTTAAAGCGGGGGCTCGCCGAACGACCTTCCTTGCCGGAAGCTTCGTTTTTGCCCGCATAAGGCTTGGCGCTAGCGCCCCGAGCGGCATATGACTTTTTGTCACCGAATGGCTTCTTATCGCCGAATTTTTTGCCCCCGCCCCGCGAAGCCGACGAGCGCGCCGGTCGATCGTCACGCGAGCCACTGCGGCCCTTGCCACCCGCACCCGCGCCGGGATCACGGCGCGGTGGACGGCCGTTGTTTTTATCGCTGTCGCGGGGCATGGATGATCTCGCTGAAGGAATGACGGGCTGATAACAGAGTTCTTTGCTGGAAACGAGGCATGAGCGCGCGAACTTTCATGGATTTGGCTCTAAAACAGGCCCAAATCGCCGGAACGTCCGGTGAAGTGCCAATCGGTTGCGTGATTGTCCGTGACGGCAAAGCGATTGCGGAGGCTGGCAACCGCACGCTTATAGACCGTGACCCAACTGCTCACGCCGAAATCTTGGCAATTCGGACCGCTGCGCAATTACTCGGCAGCGAGCGGCTGGTGAATTGCGATCTCTACGTCACGCTTGAGCCGTGCACGATGTGCGCAGCAGCGATTTCGTTTGCACGCATCCGGCGGGTCTATTATGGGGCGAGCGATCCCAAAGGCGGCGCAGTCGACAGTGGCGTGCGGTTCTTCGCATCGCCGACCTGCCATCACGCCCCCGAGGTATATCCGTCTGTCGGTGAAAGCGAAGCGGCAGCTTTACTCAGGGATTTTTTCAAGACGCGGCGCTAGGCGCATGATCCGGAAAAGTGGAAACCGGTTTTCCGTAAAGATCATGCGCTAAAATTAAAGCTTCAGTTTCATGCCCTCATGCGACATCACGAATCCAAGCCGTTCGTAGAAACGCTGCGCATCCTTGCGCCGCTTGTTTGTCATAAGCTGCAAATAATTACAGCCGCGCTCGCGCGATTTTGCGATGACAAACTTCATCATCTCCTCGCCGATGCCTTCACCGCGCATTGAGCGATCGACGCGCACGCCCTCGACCTGCGCGATCCAGCTTCCTTGATATGACATGCCCGGGATGAATGTGAGTTGGAGACAACCCATGGCCACATCTTCTTCGTCCCAGACATACAACGTATTGTTGGGATCGACCGCAATGGCATCGAAGGCGGACTGGTAAGTCTTCATGTTGCCGACGAGATTTTCCCGTCCGCTTGACAGCGCGTCGTCGTCCAGCATCTCGACGATGCGCTTGATGTCGTCGCGCTTAGCCTCACGCAACATCAATCCGGCTCCGAGAAAAATTTCAACAGCGCGGACGCAGTGCCATCTGGGTCCTCCTCGGTGAGGAAATGGCCGGAGTTGATCGGCTGACCGCGCACATTGGTCGCCCAAGTTTTCCAAACATCAAGCGGCGTGGCGGCGGACGCGGCGATACCGGCGTCGCCCCAAAGTGCGAGCATCGGAACAGTGATTTTCTTGCCCGTATCGCGATCCGCTCTGTCGTGCTCGAAATCCGCATAGGCACCCGCACGATAATCCTCGCACATCGCATGTATCTTCAATGGATCGCGAAACGCGGTGAGGTAGTGATTGAGCGCGCGCGGATCGAAGACGCTGAGATCTTTCGATTTCGACCAACTCGCCAGTTTGTCCTTGAGATAAAAATCCGGACTGGCTGCGAGCAATGTCTCCGGCAAAGGCTCCGGCTGCGCCAGCAAAGTCCAGTGATAGATCTTCAACGCGTAGGCACGATCCATGCGCACCCAGTATTCATAGGTCGGCAGAATATCCAGCGTGGCGAGACGCGATAACCGTCCCGGATGATCGAGCGCCAGCCGATACGACACACGACCGCCGCGATCATGACCGGCAAGACCGAAATGCACATGGCCGAGCTGTTCCATCGCCTCGATCATTGTCTGCGCCATCACGCGTTTTGTGAACGGGGTATGGTTTGCGTCGCTCATCGGCACGTCCGACCAGCCGTAGCCCGGCAAGTCCGCAATCACGAGTGTGAATTTTTCCGCGAGCTTCGGCGCCACGCGATGCCACATCACATGCGTCTGCGAAAACCCGTGCAGCAGCAGCAATGGCGGCCCCTTTCCGCCGACACGCGCAAAAATCCGTCCGTTCTTCGTATTGATCCATTCAGACGAAAAGCCGGGAAACAAATCTGCAAGATCGGCCATGACTACACTTTCGTTTCTTTTTCTCGCGCAATCGCCTGCCAGCCGATGTCGCGGCGGCAAAAGCCGTCGGGCCAGTTGATGCGACCGATGGCTTCATAAGCGCGACGCTGCGCTTCGCTCACGGTCTTTCCGCTCGCGGTGATGTTCAAGACCCGTCCGCCGCTGGCAATAATATCCGATCCTTCCGCCGTCGTGCCGGCGTGGAAAATTTCCACGCCCTCGACCTTGGCTGCCTCATCGAGACCGCCGATGCGGGAGCCTTTCGCGTAGTTGCCAGGATAACCATTCGCCGCCATGACAACGGTGAGGGCGGGCTCTGGAAACCAGCGCAGATCGAAATTCTTCAATTGGCCATCAACGGAAGCAAGTAATGCCGGAATCAGGTCGGACATCAGCCGCGGCATCAGCACCTGCGTCTCAGGATCGCCGAAGCGCGCGTTGTATTCGATTAACATCGGACCATCTTTCGTGATCATCAATCCGGCGAACAGCACGCCCCTGTAAGGCATCCCCTTCGCTGCCATCGCGCGCAATGTTGGTTCTATGATCTCCTTCGTCGTGCGCGCGATCATCGCGTCAGTCATCACGGGCGCAGGCGAATATGCCCCCATGCCGCCGGTGTTAGGGCCTTTGTCGCCGTCGAACGCGCGCTTGTGATCCTGCGCTGTCGCCAGCGGCAATCCATGCTCGCCGTCGCACAGCACGAAAAAAGAAGCTTCTTCGCCTTCGAGAAATTCCTCGACGACTGCTTCCGCACCCGCCACGCCAATTCCGCCACCAAGGATCATATCGATTGCAGCTTCCGCCTCATCGAGCGTCATCGCGACGACGACGCCCTTGCCCGCCGCAAGTCCGTCCGCTTTCACAACGATGGGTGCGCCTTGCTTGCGGATATATGCTTTCGCCTTATCGGTATCGCGAAATCGCTCATAGGCGGCGGTCGGGATATCATTTGCCTTGCACAGATCCTTCGTGAACCCCTTGGAGCTTTCGAGTTGCGATGCCGCCTTGCTCGGGCCGAACGCCTTGATTCCTGCGGACGCAAGATCATCGACAATCCCGGAGGCCAGCGGCGCTTCAGGGCCGACAACAACCAGATCGATTTTTCTCTGCTCACAAAACGCAATCACCGCCGCGTGGTCGGCAACATCGAGCGCGACGCATTCGGCTTCCTGCGCGATGCCGGCATTGCCCGGCGCGCACCACAATTTTGTCAGGAGCGGCGAAGACGCCATTTTCCAGGCCAGCGCATGCTCGCGTCCGCCGGATCCGATGAGGAGGATGTTCATGGAGGAGGATTTGAACCGACGTTTGTGCTACAGAGAATAGTGTTTAGCATGATGCCTAACTGCCGCAACAGATTCGAAAAGAGATGAAAAAAGGCGCCGCCGAGGTTCTGCCCAACTCACAGGAATATTCGGTTTCCGAACTGTCCACCGCGCTGAAGCGGACGGTGGAGAACGCTTATGAGCATGTGCGCGTGCGCGGCGAAATTTCCGGCTTTCGCGGGCCGCACTCCTCGGGCCATTGCTATTTTGCGCTGAAGGACGACGGCGCCAAGATCGAGGCCGTGATCTGGAAGGGCGTCCATGGCCGGATGAAGTTCAAGCCGCAAGAAGGCCTTGAGATTATCGCCACTGGCAAACTCACGACTTATCCGGGTTCGTCGAAGTACCAGATCGTGATCGAGGCCATAGAGCCCGCCGGCGTCGGCGCACTGATGGCGCTGATGGAAGAACGCAAGAAAAAACTTGCGGCCGAAGGGTTGTTCGACGAAGCGCGCAAGCAATTGCTGCCATGGCTTCCGGACGTCATCGGCGTCATCACGTCTCCGACCGGCGCGGTGATCCGCGATATTCTGCATCGGCTGCAAGATCGCTTTCCTCGGCGCGTGCTGGTCTGGCCGGTACGCGTACAGGGCGAAGGCTCCGCCGAGCAGATCGCAGCCGCCATCAACGGCTTCAACGCACTGCCTGAGAAGGGCAAAATTCCGCGCCCAGATTTGCTGATCGTTGCTCGCGGCGGAGGTTCACTGGAAGACTTGTGGTCGTTCAACGAAGAAATCGTCGTGCGCGCCGCCGCCGAAAGCATGATTCCGCTGATTTCCGCCGTTGGCCACGAGACCGACGTGACGCTGATCGATTTTGCCGCCGATAAACGCGCGCCGACGCCGACCGCCGCCGCCGAAATGGCGGTGCCGGTGCGCGCGGAACTCTTTGTAGATATCACGGGATTCGCGCGGCAAGCGCTGGCGTCGTGGAAGCGAAGTCAAGATACCCGCCGCACAGAACTCAGGGCGGCCACTGCCGCTTTGCCGAAATCAGGCGACCTGCTGAACGTCCCACGACAACGGCTCGACCGCGCAAGCGCGCAACTGCCCCGCGCCCTTCGTTCCAACGCGCATGTCTACGATCGGCGATTGTCGGCTGTTGCGGGACGCCTCACCGTCAAAACCCTGAAAGGACAGATCAGCCTCAACCGCGAGAGAGTGACGCGCCTATCGGCACGCGCAATGCGGAGCGGAAAGCTCCACATCGAGCAACGCAAGACGCGTCTTGGATACGTCGTGCAGCTATTGAACTCGCTATCCTATAAGAGTGTGCTGTCACGGGGTTTCGCGCTGGTGCGCAACGCGGATGGGGTGGCGCTTCGTGCGGCTGCCGACGTAAGCTCAGGGCAATATCTCAAGATCGAATTCGCCGATGGCAGAATTGGCGCAACCGCAGACGACGATCGAGCCGCGCCGTCAGCTCCAAAAGAGGCCGCGAAACCAAAGACACAAGCCAAACGCACAACGGATTTTGGCGTCAAGAAATCTCAGGGCGACCTGTTCTAGACGTTTGCAGGGGTTTCGCGGAGAACATCTAGGTCTTATATTTGCGGCAAGCGGCGCGGGCTTCGCTACGCTGAAGGATCAAGTTGTGCTCAATAAATTCGGACCATCCGGTCACGGCGAAGCGCAGGTCGAATTTCTTGACGGCGATTTTCGCGTGACGTCACCGGGCTCTTACGTTCGCTGTGCGGTCACTGGCGAGCACATTCCGCTCGACGAACTGAAATACTGGAGCGTGGACCGGCAGGAAGCCTATGCGACACCGGAGGCCGTGTTGTCGCGGCACTATCCGGGCGCGGTGAAGGCTCAGTCCTGACGTGTATCAGTCTTGCGGGCGGCGGCGAGACGATCCGTCACGAGGCGTCGCAGACTTTCCTCGTCCTCAAATTCCATCGTTACCGAAAGTGTTGCGATCTCGCTTGCATAACTCATCAAGCGGGCATTGCTGCGAATGCGCGCCATGTCCTTGTCGGTGTTGACCAGCAATAGCGAATTCGCCTTGGCGTCCGCCACAAGACGCTCGATTTCCGCAAATGTGAAAACGTGATGATCGGCGAACGGTCGTTCATCGACCACATTCACGCCATTGGCACGCAATGTCGAAAAGAAGCGCTGTGGGTCGCCAATCCCCGCGAACGCCATGACGCGCTTGCCGCGCAGTATCGACAATGATTTGGGGTCGGCTGTTAAAGCTGCATGCAGCACATGCGCCCCGCGCTGCTTCAGCAGTTCGGCGACGCCGTCCGCGCCACCACCATTGCCAACGACGATCAGAGCATCTGTCCGCGCGATCTGCGAAGGCAACGGGGCTCGCAACGGACCTGCGGGGAAAACGTCACCGTTGCCGACGCCACGCGCGGCATCGATGACAATAAAGGACATACTTTTTTGCAGCGAAGGATTCTGAAATCCGTCATCAAGCAAAATGACGCTCGCGCCCAGCGATTTCGCCAGTGCTGCTCCCTCGAACCGATCACGAGACACCACGACCGGAAAATGCGACGACATCATCAACGGCTCGTCGCCCACGTCCAGCGCAAGATGGATCGCCGGTTCAACGCGAACGGGCCCATGCAATCGACCGCCATACCCACGGCTGACCACGAAGGGCGTTTCGCCGGATGCGCGAAGAATTTCTGCGAGTTTAAGCGTTGCCGGTGTTTTTCCAGCACCGCCGAGGTGATAATTGCCGATGCAGATGACCGGAATTCCAACGTCGCGACCCGCACGATTCATGCGCCAAACTGTTGCCGCGCCGTAGATTGCACCGAACGGCGACAGCAGGCGCGATATCAGCGAGGGCGGCCGATACCAGAAGGCCGGCTCACGCATCGATGCCTTCTCCTTCCAGTCGAAGCTGCAACAAATAAGGCTCAAGCGCTGTCAACGTCCGTTCCAAAGCACCACCAAGGCGCTCGACCACCTGTTCGGCGGCTTGCGTCGCGCGTTGCCGCCCGACTGGGTTCGCAAGCAGATATCCCAGCGACTTTATAAAATCTTCGCCGTTAAACGCAGCCAAAGCACCTCCGGCTTCGTCGAGCGTTTCATAAATTTCGGAAAAATTAAACACATGGGGACCGTGCAGAACGGCGGCCCCGAGTTTGATCGCCTCGATCGGGTTCTGCCCGCCGTGCTCAACCAACGATCCTCCCATGAAAGCGACGGGAGCAAGCCGATAAAACAATCCCAATTCGCCCATCGTGTCAGCAACGTAAATTTCAGTATTGCCGGACGGCAGTTGGTCTTGTGAGCGCAGCGCCACCTGGACGCCGGCCGCCGACAGCATCCGGGCGATTGCAATACCTCGTTTTGGATGACGCGGAACGATAACGCCGAGCAGCGTGGGAAAATGTCCGGCCAGCCTGCGATAGGCATCCAGAACAATCTCCTCCTCGCCGGGATGCGTCGATGCCGCGACGAAAATCATTCTGCGCTCGGTCACCGCTTTCAGCCGCTCAAGTTTGCGCGGATCAGCAGGGGGAGCGGCAACATCGAGCTTCAGATTGCCGGATGTCATAACATTGAGGCTTCCAAGCGCTGCAAAACGCTCTGCATCGAGATCGGATTGCGCGAGGCAAAGGTCGAAACACTCCAGCAATGCCGCGATCGTATTGGGAAATCGCATCCAGCGCGGAAACGACCGTGGCGACATCCGGCCGTTGATCAGAACCATTGGGATACGCCGTTGCGAACTTCCGATAATGAGATTTGGCCACAAGTCGGACTCGATGAAGATCGCCAGTCCGGGTTGCCAATAATCGAGAAAAGTATTCACAAACTGCGGCGCGTCGAAGGGGACGTATTGATGAATCACATCGTCGGGGAAACGACGCGCGACCATCGCGGCGGCTGTAACTGTTCCAGACGTAAGGAGAATACGAATGCCGAGCGCGCGCAGCCGCTCGATCAATTCCGCCACCGCGAGAACTTCACCGACGCTGGCGCCATGGATCCATACCAAAGATCCCGCAGGCCGACCGGCCGTTGGATTTCCGCGGCGCTCCCCGACCCGTGCCGGATCCTCCTTGCCTTGCCTCAAGCGCCTACTAATCATCGCGCTGTAAAGGGGGGTCGCAACAGACGACAGCCTCCGGTACAGGCGCAACGTGATCGGCAATGCGCTAGACATGAACGCCCTCGTCGGGGCGGCCGACAATCGAATAAACGCGCCGCGTCAGCGCATTCAGATCGGTTTCAAGTTTCTCGCGCAAAATCTCCATCGTTGCAGCATCGGCGTCGTGAGGAACGTGAATCGCCTCGCTTCCGGCGATAACGCCCCGACCGAAAGGCAAATGAATCACTGAGCGATCCCAATTTTTCAGACGCTTGAAACGGCTTGTGGCAATGGCGACGGGCACAATCGGACGGCCGGACTCTCGCGCAAGCATAATGATGCCAAGGCCGGCTTTTTGCGATACCTTCGGTACGTCGGCGGTAAGCGCCATGTTGATACCCTCATTGAGAGTCTGAACCATGGCCTTGAATGCTACGACGCCGCCTTTGCGGTGAAACGAATTGCCGTGATCGCCAGAACCGCGAACCGTGCCAACGCCAAGCCTCTCGGCGGCAATCGCATTAATTTCGCCGTCACGATGCCGCGAGACCAGAACCTTGGCCGGATATTTTACGCGCTTCAAAAACGGCATCATGAAATGCTGCCCGTGCCAGAACGCTACGATGACCGGCATCTCCGGCTCAATACGCTCATAGAGGCCTGGCGGGTCATAGTTGAACCTGTTGGTCAACCATACGAGCCGCAAAAATTCCGCCGCGATGAACCCCGCAGTGTGCTGGACCCAAGCGGTCCGACCCAATTCTCGAAGAGTCAATTTCAACGTGCAGTCTTCGTGTCGAGAGCAGGATCGAGCAGCCGGTGCAGATGGACGATAAAATAACGCATATGGGCGTTGTCCACCGACTGTTGGGCCTTGGCCCTCCACGCTGTGTAGGCCGTCGCATAGTTTGGAAACAGACCGACGACTTCAACCTTGTCGAGATCCTTGAAGGTGACGTGGTCGAGATCGAGCAATTCGCCGCCGATGACGAGATGAAGCAGTTGCTGTGTTACAGTTTCAGACATGAACCGAATTCCCAGATCGACAACCGGCGGCTCAAGTTAAACACCAAATCGGCGGGCGAGCATCAATAGACAGGATGCTTGCGAAAATGCTCGACGATGTACTTGTGGCGATCACGCCCTGCCGCGACCAATAGTCCGTGACGGACATCGGCGCTGTTGTAGACCAGAGGCTCCCCCGCCAGTGTGGTCATTTCCCCACCCGCTTCGTGCACGATTAAATCGGCTGCCGCAAGGTCCCAATCGCGGCTGTTCCCGCCTGCAAATGCGGCATCCAGCGTGCCCTCGCCCACCCTTGCCAGGCGCAGAGCCAGCGATCCGATTCTCGGATGAAGACCCTCACCTTCCTTCATGCCTCCGAGGCGTTCGACCAGCGGCTTGGGTCCGGCAATTTTTGGGAAATTGATCTCAACCCCAGAAGCCGCAGCAATGGGCTTGTCGTTGAGTTTGGCGCCGCGTCCTTTGATTGCAAAGAAAAACTGCTCGCTGGCCGGCGCAAACACTGCCGCAAGCAGAGGCGACCCGTTTTCAACCAATGCAACGCTGACGGACCAATCCCGTTGCTGCGCCAGATAGGCGCGCGTCCCGTCAATCGGATCGACGATCCACGTTAGAGCCCTTCCAATCCGCTCTGGTTCATCGGCGCTCTCTTCCGAAAGCCACCCGTAATCGGGCGTTGCCCCTCGCAGGCGCGCTTCGATCAAATCGTTGACCGCGATATCGGCTTCGGAAACCGGTGACGACGCGCCTTTGATCCATGATTTCAGTTCAGTGCGGAATAAACTCAAAGCAAGTGCGCCTGCATCCCGCACCGTAACGGCAAGAAGCGCGGCATCCCGCGTCAGAATCTCGTCGCTGGCCGATGCGTGCTCAGCGTCCCGCAATCGTCAAACCTTCGATGCGCACTGTCGGCGCGTTGACGCCATACTTGAATTCAAGATCGTTCGCCGGAATCATCGATTTGAAGATATCGAGCAGATGGCCCGCGATCGTTACTTCGCTGACGGCATAAGTAAGTTCGCCATTCTCGATCCAAAATCCTGCGGCGCCGCGGCTGTAATCGCCCGTCACACCATTGACGCCGGACCCGATCAGGTCGGTCACGTAAAAACCCTCCTTGATGTCGGACATCAATTCTGAAGGTGAATGTTGTCCGGGTTCAAGATGCAGATTGTATGCGCCAGGCGAAGGCGACGATGACACGCCGCGATGCGCATGACCGGTCGTTGTGAGCCCCAACTCCTTTGCGGTCGCACAATCGAGCAGCCAAGACGTCAAGACGCCGCCATCGACGATCGCCATTTTCTTCACGGCAACGCCTTCGGCATCGAACGACTGTGAACGCAGACCACGCACCCGCAGCGGATCGTCGATGATGCGAATGCTCGCGTCGAAAAGTTGTTCACCGAGGCGATCTTTGAGGAAACTCGTTTTGCGCGCGATTGACGCGCCGTTTGCGGCGCCGACGAGATGGCCGACCAGCGATCCTGCAACACGCGGATCGAACACCACGGGGACCTTGCACGTTGCCACTTTGCGCGAATTGATCCGCGCCACTGTGCGCTCTCCGGCGGAGTGGCCGACACTTGCAGACGAGGCGAGATCGCTCGCGTGGATTGCGGCCGTGAAATCGTAGTCGCGCTCCATGCCGGTGCCTTCACCCGCAATTGCCATCATCGAAATGCCCTGGCTCGATCTCAGATAAGAGCCGTGAAATCCGGTGCTGGTCACCAGCACCATGCCGCCGATGCCCGCAGATGCCGACGCGCCACCGGATTTGGTTACGCCTTTGACGGCAAGGCCAGCCGCCTCGGCTTCTTGCGCGCGGCGCTCGAGTTCAGCCACCGACGGCGGATTCGGATCAAGCAAGTCGAGGTCCGGGAAGTTCTTCGCCAGTAACGATGGATCTGCAAGCCCGACGAACTCATCGTCGGGCGCAACCCTCGCCATCGCCACCGCGCGCTCTGCAAGTTTGGCAACATTGTCACCGCTGACGTCGCTGGTCGAAACAACGGCCTGGCGTTTTCCAACAAACACACGAAGCCCGACATCGTCGCCCTCTGAACGCTCGGATTCCTCAACCTTGCCATCGCGGACCTCGACGCCCTGCGACACCCCGCGCACCGCAACCGCGTCGGCGGCATTGGCGCCCGCGCGTCTAGCGGCTTCCACTAGACGCTGCGCGAGTTCGCTGAGTGCAGACTGGTCGAGCAATCCGGAGACCGAAGCGCCGGTCTTCAACTGTTTCGAAGGGGATAACGAGGCGTTTGGTGAAGAGATCACGAACGAATTCCTGAAGCTTGAATTTGAATTGCGCACAGTATCAGATGTGCCTGTTTTACGGGGACTTCAAGCACTTTCGGCATTTCATGGATAAGATAATCTGGGGCGCATGCAACGAACCGTCAATCATCCGCGCCAACGTCTCATCAATCATGCGAAGTGAAGCGAAGCAAGTGAGAGACGATTAACCAGCCTTCTTAAGCGGATTCGGACGCGGCTCTGGCATCTTCCACGCATCGACCGGGAACATAATTCCGGCGTGGGAGATAAAGCCGTGAGGCGTCAATTCGGAGTCGGCGGGGCGCAACCCGTCGGGTCGAGATGCATGTTGCAGCTCGACCCCCATTCTCTGCCCGTCAGCTTTGACGCGCGCGATGGCCGCGCCGATGGCGGCGTGCGGCACATCGAAATCAATCACGAACGTGTTCTGGTGACGCGGGCCGTCAGCGGCATTCGCATGGCGATCGCCGTTCGCGTCAACGAATTTCTCGGCATCGCATGCCGCACCACCGACGCGGGTCAGGCGCTGGTGATCGCGCATCGCGACCCTTCGCTCTCGATCCCCCTTTTGGTCACCTCTGATGGCGACCAGATTGAACACGCATGGAGGATGTGGAGCGCCCTGCTGGCGCTGCCGCAGATCGAAGAAGAAAACGATGCCGCCCGTGAGCCTGCGCCGCGTCGTCGTCGGCACAACGCGATCAAGGCACGTCGTCCAAAGTTTCTGGTCCGCCGCAAGGCCGGTCAGTATCTGGCGCAGCCGCTTGTTCATAGCGACGAGCGCGAGATCATCGCGCGCAATTGAGAAATTCAAATGTGTCTAAACGGCTCGCAACGCTGCATCGGCAAGCAATCCTGTAAACAGCAGCAATCCCGCATCTCGGTTGGACTTGAACAGGCGCAGGCACAGAGCCGAATCCTCGATTTTGATTTTTCTCGTTTGCCACAACAGATGGGCAGCGAACATCAACAATCCGGCCCAAGCCAGCCATCCCGAGCCGCTCACCCAAAAAGATGCGCCGATGAACATCGTCGCAAGACCGTAGAAAATCGCGAGAGCCAATTGCGTGCGCTCGCCGAACAACAGCGCCGTCGATCTGATTCCCACTAGCAGGTCGTCTTCGGTGTCCTGATGGGCGTAGATCGTGTCGTATCCGATCACCCAAGAGATAGACCCGAGATAAAGCGAGACTGCAGCCACATCGATTCGCGAGAGAATAACAGCAAAGCCCATCAGTGCGCCCCACGAGAACGCGAGGCCGAGCACAATCTGCGGCCAATAGGTGATGCGTTTCATGAAGGGATAAACTGCAACGATCGCCAACGAGGCAATCCCGGTCGCAATCGCAAATGAGTTGAATTGCAGCAGCACAGCCAGCCCGATCAGCGCCTGCAAAATGAGAAACGCTGCCGCTTGCCTGACCGTGACCTGCCCGGAGGGAATGGGCCGTGACCGTGTGCGCTCGACGCGCGCGTCGAGATTGCGGTCCGTGATGTCGTTCCATGTGCAGCCCGCACCGCGCATCACCATCGCGCCAACAAGAAACAGGGGAATAAGAGAAGGCAAACTACGCAGGTCGTGCGCGATGCCTGCCGCCAGCGCCGCCGACCACCAGCATGGCAACAGCAGCAGCCACCAGCCGATCGGCCGGTCAAATCTCGAAAGTCTCAGATAGGGACGCGTCCATAGGGGCGCGTGCGTATCGACCCAATTGGCGGTTGAATCGGCGACCGGGGCAGCAGCGTCGCTCATGCGCGCGATATCATCGTGCGAGCACGTTTCCGTTCAACGTATCGAACGTGCTGCCGCCGCTGCGTTTGGTCGCCTTGGCTTCCGGCAAGCTTGCCGAGCCAAGCGCCTCGCTAAGGCTCGGGCCGGGGGCGGGTCCCTGTGCTGCCCCCCCGTTGGCCGCCGCCGCGCAGACTTTTGTCAATAGCTGCTCGGTGTTGGCATGACCCTTTTTCATTTGAATTGCAGCTTCAGGCGGGATGCGGCATTTCACGGTGTTGGCTTCAACGAACTTGATCATTTTCAGTTCGGACTGCGAAAAAGCGCCAATCAGTTTGCAGGCCTCCTGGGGAGGCGCCTTGCGCTTGCCTGCGGCCTGAATGGCCTTAGCCCGCGATTCGGCTTCGGTCTTGAGCGAGCTGAACCCGTTTTGACACTCGATGGCCTCGGGAGGCGGCCCACTTTGTTGCTGAGGTGCGCCAAAACCGCCACCTCCGCTCGGTGCGGGCGCGGGCGCGGGCGCCGGAGCGGAAAATCCGCCTGACATCGGAGCGGGAAAAGATGATTGAGCGGGAGCCGGCGTCGGCGACGCTGTCATGGGAGGAGGCACTGCTGCCGCCGACCCACCACCACCGGGCAACGGCGCGGGAAACGCGCCCTGAGCCTGCGCGAAGCTTTGTAACGCGAACGCCAACGCAATCGACAGAGTGGCGAGACGCAAAATTTTGAGGCGCAACTCTCTAAGCCGCAACATTCTAAGACTTGGGGCCGTCACGGATTTACCTCCGGCAATTCCAGTGTCAAAGGCAGGGAGATCGGCGGTGCCAATCAAGTTCCACGCGCGCTTCCGCGTATTTCTACGATTCCTGCCTTAAGTTAACAACCCGTGGATTTTGTCAGCAGCGCGGCGGTTGGCCACGCATATTGCTGCAAGCGTCAATCGCTAAGCGAGAAGCCCGCGCTGGAGAGGAGCTTGGAATGCCGAAATCCGATGGGCGCTCGCCCCGGTTGTTTGTCGATATGCCGCTGGCAGCCGACATCGGAATCGCGCTCGATCGCGATCAAACCAACTACGTCGGCAATGTGCTTCGCCTTGCAGCCGGCGACACAATTCTTGTGTTCAATGGGCATGAAGGCGAGTGGGAGGCCACACTGGCCGGCCGCAAACGCCCGGACCGCGCGGATATCGTTCGGCAAACTCGCGCGCAGGATAGTCTGCCCGACGTCGGTTATGTTTTTGCGCCGCTGAAGCACGCGCGGCTGGATTACATGGTGCAAAAAGCAGTCGAAATGGGTGCGGCATCGCTGCAGCCGGTCACCACGCAGCACACGCAGATCGCGCGTATGAACATCGAGCGCATGCGCGCCAACGTCATTGAGGCAGCGGAACAATGCGGCATTCTAAGCCTCGCCGTGGTCCATGAACCGCTGCCCTTGGCTCGCTGGCTCGGCCAGCGCCACGCCGGCCGCCTGCTGATATTTTGCGATGAACAAGCGCCGCCCCACGAACCCGTGGCGGCTCTCACTAGCGTCGGTGCGGCAACCGCAGGAATCGATATTCTGATCGGACCGGAAGGCGGCTTTTCAGAAGATGAACGTAGCGCGATGCTCAAGCAACCGCAGATCGTCCGTCTGTCGCTGGGGCCTCGGATTCTCAGGGCCGATACCGCTGCGGTCGCGGCACTCACCCTGGTCCAAGCGGCCCTCGGCGATTGGCGTCAGTCGTAATACACGCAATGGTTGCATTCCCCCGGCATCTCTCATTAAGCCACTTTCCGGATCGTCGTCGAATCGACTGGCATCCCGTGTTAAGGGACTGCCGCCTCACACATTTATGGACGTTGAGATGAGCCAGCCCGGTGCCGCAATCGCGACAGGGTCCGCCGCACGGGCGGAAGCCTTGCTGTTGTCTTTTGCCCAGGCCGGCTATGTTCACGCCCGTCCGGCGATACTGCAGCCGGCCGAGCCGTTTCTCGACCTGTCCGGCGAGGACATTCGCAAAAGCCTTTACCTGACGACGGACGCAAGCGGTGCAGAGCTTTGCCTGCGGCCGGACCTCACCATTCCGGTGGCGCTGGAGTATTTGCGTTCGCCGCAAGTTGGGCAGCCGGCAGGCTTTTGCTATCTGGGGCCAGTGTTTCGCTATCGTGGTGACCAGACCAGCGAATTCAATCAGGCCGGTGTGGAGTCCTTCGGACGCGTCGATCGCGCAGCAGCGGACGCTGAAATGCTCGCGCTCGGTCTGGAAGCAACAGCGGCTTATGGAATTCCCGACGCCGATATTCGCACGGGCGACGTCGCGCTGTTCGCAGCCCTGATCGAGGCGCTGGATTTATATCCTGTCTGGAAGCGGCGGCTGATCAAGGATTTCAATCGCAAGGTTTCGCTCGCAAAGGATTTGGAGCGGCTCACCCTTGAGACTGGCAAGACACGCAACGAATATGAAGGCGTTCTTGCAGCACTCGCGGGATCCGACCGCAAGGCGGCCCTCGCACTCGTCACGGATCTGATGTCGATCGCAGGCACCAACAACGTCGGCGGCCGCACGGTGTCGGAGATCGCCGATAGGTTTCTCGAGCAATCGACGCTCAAAGGTGCCGCACTGCCGCGCGACGCACTGCAGTTGATCGAAAGGTTTCTCGCCATTGCAGGAGAGCCTGACGACGCGGCAGCACAGTTGCGGACGTTGGCGTCGGACGCGAAGCTCAATTTGAATGCTGCCATCGACGAGTTGGAAAGCCGGACCGGCTTTATGGCCGCGCGCGGCATCGACACCAAAAGCATTCGTTTTTCGACAGCGTTCGGGCGAGGCCTCGATTATTACACGGGTTTCGAGTTCGAATTGCACCGCAAGGGCAACGGCAACGAACCATTGGTTGGCGGCGGACGTTACGACGGCTTGCTCTCACGCATTGGCGCGCGCGACCCCATTCCGGCCGTCGGATTCTCGATCTGGATCGAAGCCCTGGCGCAGGGAGGCCGATCATGACGTCTCCATTCGTCCTTGCCGTTCCGTCCAAGGGACGCCTGCAGGAGAACGCCGATGCCTTCTTCGCACGCGCGGGTCTTGCGTTGGCGAAGCCGCGCGGCGCGCGCGACTATCGCGGCACAATTGCGGGTCTCGACAATGTCGAAATCGCCTATCTTTCGGCGTGCGAGATCGGGACACAGTTGGCCCGTGGTGCCGTTCACCTTGGAATCACCGGCGAGGATTTGATCCGCGAAAGCATCCCCGACGCTGACAAGCGCGTGATGCTGATCGAAAGCCTCGGCTTCGGCAGCGCAAATGTTGTGGTCGCGGTACCGCAGGCCTGGATCGATGTTCGCACCATGGCGGATCTCGACGATGTCGCGACATCCTTCCGCGCGCAACACAACCACCGGATGCGGGTTGCAACGAAATACATCAACCTGACGCGTAATTTCTTCGCCGCGCACGGCGTTGTCGATTATCGAATTGTAGAGAGCGCGGGAGCCACCGAAGGTGCGCCTGCGTCCGGCACCGCCGAGCTGATCGTCGATATCACGACGACCGGCGCGACACTGGCGGCCAATGGGCTCAAAGTGCTCGATGACGGCGTTATGCTGCGCAGCCACGCCAATCTCGTCGCCTCAAGGGACGCCGACTGGTCGCCCGAAGCGCGCGAGATCGCGCGGGTTATGCTCGACCACATCGCGGCCAGTGCCCGCGCCCGCAAATATAAGGAAGTCCGCACGCGCTTTGCCGATTGCAACGCGGCGCTTCTGTCCGAAGCCCACAACAAGTTCGGCGTTGTCTCGCCATTCGGCGGACCGACTTCTTCGGGCATGGTGACGCTGCACTGCCCGCCAGCGCAGCTTTATGCACTGGGAAGCTTCTTGCGCGACCATGGCGCGGAGACCGTCTCGGTCGCGTCGCTGGATTATGTGCTCGACCGCGACAATCCGCTATTCGCCCGCCTGCAAAACTTCCTGGGCAAGTAGCCTGTCATCCTTGTGGCAAAGCCAACCGCAATTGCCATATGATTGCGACAATCGTCTGTGGATCTTGATTGATGATGCTCGGTGCTGATGTTTCTGGCATGACAGGCGACAAGCGGGCTCCCGCGGCGCAGGGAATGTCTATCGTGGTCCCCGCATTTAACGAAGCGGCTGGTCTTGCGCGCCTGCATGAAAGGCTCGGTGCGCTCGCTGACAGCCTGAAGCAACGATATGCCCTCGCTTGCGAAGTCGTCTATGTCGATGACGGTAGCACCGATGCGACGCTGAGTATCGCGCGCGGCCTGTCGGCATCGTCGCTCGACGTCCAGCTGGTCTCGCTGTCGCGCAATTTCGGCAAAGAAGCAGCCCTGATGGCGGGTCTCGATCATGCGCGCCAAGGCGCGGTGCTGTTCATGGATGGCGACGGCCAGCATGCACCGGAACTGGTCGAGGTTTTGGTCGGCCACTGGATCGATGGCGGCTACGATGTCGTCTATACGGCGAAAGCGCACCGAGATAACGAATCGGCTTTGCGGCGCATGGCCGTGCGCGGTTTCTATTTCCTGATCAACTGGGGCGCGCGTCAAAAAATTCCAGAGGATGCAGGCGACTTCCGGCTGTTGTCGCCTCGCGCCGCGGCAGCGTTACGGCAATTGCCCGAGCGCAACCGCTTTTTCAAAGGCCTCGCGACCTGGATCGGTTTCAAACAAATTCGCGTCGATTACGAACCGGAAACGCGCGCGCATGGCGTAACGACATTCAGTCCCGGCCGCTTGCTCGGTTTGTCGATCGAAGGTTTGACATCGTTCTCAGTTGCGCCGCTGCGAATCGCAAGCCTGCTGGGATTGCTGCTCGCGTTCGTCGCTTTCCTGTTTGGGCTTTCGATCCTGTGGGAAACCTTCGTGAGCGGAAAATCCGTTCCCGGCTATCCGTCGCTGGTTGTCGGCCTGATGACGATCGGCGGCGTGCAACTCATCATGATCGGAATTGTTGGCGAATATATCGGCAAGATTCTCTCCGAGATGAAAGCCCGGCCGATCTATTTCGTCTCGGAACACAGCATCAAGAGTGCCGAGACCAAATCCGCAGACAGCATATCGTCACGGACTGCCGCTGAATGAGCGCGGCATCATTGCGGCGCATCTGGCTGTGCGCGGACGATTACGGAATAAGCCCCGGCGTCAATCGCGCAATCCGCGAACTCATCGATCTCCAGCGCATCAATGCGACGTCCGTTATGGTGGTCGGATCGGCGGTAGACCGCATTGAAATCGATGCGCTGAAGGCGTCGCTCTCAAAAAACTCTGATTGTGCGGTCGGACTGCACGCGACGCTGAGCGCGCCGTTTCATCCACTCACCATGCATTTCCAGCCGCTGGATGGCGGACGATTTATTCCGCTCGGCAAACTGCTGCGTCAAAGTTTGTTACGGCAACTCGATCCAGAAATGATCGAAGCTGAATTGATTGCGCAGATTTTCGCATTCGAAGAAATGTTTGGCCGTGCACCAGACTATATCGATGGCCACCAACACACGCAGCTGCTTCCGCAAATGCGCGACGCATTTCTGAGAGCCGCAAAGAAGGCGGCACCTGATGCCTGGGTTCGACAATGCGGTCGCTCTTTGAAGTTTGCACAAAGGCCCGACAGCGCCAAAGCACTGTTGCTTGATTTATTGAGTGCGACGTTTCGTAGAAAGTGTGCGCGCACGGGCGTCAAGTTCAACTCAGCTTTTGCAGGTGCCTATGATTTTTCCAAGCCGGCTGATTTCGCCGCTCTGATGTCGGGATTTCTGAGCGGCCTTCCCTTCGGCGGCATGGTGATGTGCCACCCGGGATTTGTCGATGAGACTTTGATCGGGCTCGATCCGTTCACGCATCAGCGCGAGCGCGAATTCGCATATCTGGCAAGCGACGATTTTTCTCGTCTGCTTGCGGCGAACAATATAACGCTCGCCCGACCTGACCCGGCAGACTAACGTCGTTTTGTCGCACCCTCGACGCGAGCTTTCACAAATTTAATCTGCGCCGGGACTTAACCCGACACAATGCAGCCCCACATTCCGTTCGTCGCGCCCGGTTCGGGTGGGGCCAGCAGGAGGGATGTCATGACGCCGCAGGAACGCCAACTGGTTGATGAGCTGTTCGATCGGCTCTCTGGGCTTGAATCATCGCCGCGCGAAGCTGATGCCGAAAAGGCAATTACCGACGGCCTACGCCGCGCTCCCAACGCATCTTACGCCTTGGTTCAGACCGTGCTGGTGCAGGACGAAGCCCTTAAGCGCGCCAATGCACGCATTCAAGAATTGGAGGGCGACGAGGCAACCAACCGGCCACCCGGTGGCTTTCTCGATTCGATGCGAGACGCGTTGCTCGGTCCAGCGCAATCCCGCGGGTCAGTACCGACTGTTTCGTCCGGAAACGGCGCGCGCCGCCAAGTCTGGAACAGCGGTAATGTTCTTGGCCAGAACGACCAGCGCCAAACAGGTCCTGCAGGCGGCCCAAGCTCTAATCCCATCGGCGGCGGTGGCGGCGGATCGTTTCTCGGAACGGCGGCAGCCGCTGCAGCCGGCGTGATCGGTGGATCGATGCTCATGAACAGCATTCGCGGCCTGATGGGCGGCGGGCACCAACAGAGTTTCGGCGACACCTCATCGTCCGCTGGTGCGAATACAAATCCGTGGAGTGGAAATTCCTCGGACAACCTTTCGCGCGACGCCGGAATAAACGAAATCGGAAAAACCGGCGGCAATGAGCAGCGCCAAGGTTTCTCGGATCACGCGTCCAATGACGCCGGCCATAGCGATGACGACAACGACGGTCTGGATTCGAATGATTTCGATGGCGGCGGCGATAGCGACTACGCCTGACGGGAACTCAATTTAATAAAACGAAAACGGTCGCTGAAACTCAGCGGCAGTTTTTTTAATTAGAAGTCCGCTCAGATCACAACGACCTTGGTGCCGACGGGCACCCGGCCATAAAGATCGATCACGTCCTGATTGCGCATGCGGATGCATCCCGATGACACGTTCGTGCCGATGGTCCAAGGTTCGTTGGAGCCATGGATGCGATAGAGCGACGTTCCAAGATACATCGCGCGCGCACCGAGCGGGTTTTCGGGACCGCCTTCCATGTGACGTGGCAAGTCCGGCCGACGCTTGAGCATTTCCGCAGGCGGAGTCCAATCCGGCCATTCCTTCTTCATCGAAATCTGTTTGACGCCGGACCACGTAAATCCGGGCTTGCCGACGCCGATGCCGTAGCGCAGTGCTTTCCCGTTGGTCTGCACCAAATACAGGAATTTGTTCGGCGTATCGATCACCAGCGTTCCAGGTGCGTGATTGGCGTTATAATCGACAACCTGCTTCTCGAACTTCGGATCGAGACCCGGACGGCCCGGCTCGATCGATTCCTCGCGCGGGACCATTGCTTGCTGCGGGTCCATCGGCGGCAGGTCACGGCGCGAACGCTGTTCCTGCTGCGGCTGACGTTCGTAACGCTGATCCGGCGACTGACCTCCATTGAAAAGAAATTCGATGAGGCCGCCGCCCATGCTGGACCGATCCTGGTATGCAACGCGGATCGGAACCGGCGGCTGCGGTGCGTAGATCACGCGAGGATCGCGCGGCACATCTTGGGCTGAGGCGGGGAAAAAACTGACGCCGAATAGCGATGCGCCGGCGGCAAGCGCGAAGGGAAGCTTTTTCATGCGACGTACTCTGTACTGTTTCGTCGTTGACGCGCGGACAGCGCGCTTGAACACGATCCATTTAAGATTCAAATCGCATCGGTTTGGTAAACGAAAACGGCTTTTGGATTCACCACACCATCAAACTCAGCGTGTTGTTGACGGTAGCGTTTATTTTGAATGAACGCGGGCAGCTCATGGTTAACCGATGGTGTTCGCGCGCGTTGCGTGGCGGCGCGTGCTTGCCAGCATGAACCTCGCGTTAAAGCACCTCATCTACAACGGCTTGATCTGGGGATGAGGCAATCCATGGCTTTGCAACGCAAGCGTTTTCGAATTGAAGAGTTTCAGGCCGAGGCCGGTGACTTTTCGGCCCTCAATGGATTTGACGGCGACGTCATCCCCTTTCACCACGAGATCATGAATGAGCTGCGCGCCATTCGTGCGCAGATGGCCGCTCCACAAGTTGCTAATGTCCCCGGCAACGAAGCCGTAACGTCGAAGCAATCCGAAGAAGCGAAAATTCTTCTGGAAACCTATCGCGCGCAGATCGCGCAGTGCGAGAAGCTCAAAGTCGAACTCGATCTCATCCGAAACGCCATCGACCGCACCAAGCAGGAGATCGCGACGCTGCACGGCAAAAGCTTCAACGGCGACGAGATGGCCAAGGTCACCGGCGAACTCGGCGCAGTTGTAGGCGGCACGGAAGAAGCCACCCAGCAGATTCTCGAAGCCGCAGAAGCCATCGATCAGGCGGCGACCGCACTTGCCAAGGTCACCTCGGCCGACCAGCAGGCGCAATTGCGCGAAGAAATCCAGGAACGGGTCGTCGGCATCTTCGAGGCGTGCAACTTTCAGGATCTTACAGGTCAGCGTATCGGCAAGGTGATGGCGACGATGAAGTTCATCGAGCATCATATCAATGTCATGATGGACATCTGGGGTGGCGTCGATGCCATCCGGCAGCATGCGCCGGCTGAGATCGATACACGCATTGGCGATGCGCGTCTGCTGAACGGACCCAAGAGCGCTGATGATCAAGGGCATGCGTCGCAGAACGACATCGACGCGCTGTTCGACTAGTGATGCTGTGACGGGCGGCGGATTGCGATAAAACATCCGAGGGCGAGAAGCACACCGGCAATCGCGATCTCGAGCGCGGCCTGATCGGACCACCGATCGATCACATAGGCCAACGCGAATGGCGCAAACGCCTGCAGGATTTGCGCGGGACGGGAAATGCGCCCGACCACCCGCCCATAACCCACAGCGCCAAACATCGCCAAGGGCAACGTACCGCGTGCAATCGTCACGACGCCATTGGCGGCGCCGTATATCAGAGCGAACAGCGCGGCTATCCCCGCCGAAAATCCGACCGTTGCCAGCAGTATGAAGGCGCAAGTCATCAGCGCCATAGATGCGCGCGCCACCCAAAGCGGATGCAACCGCCCGCCGGTGGCAAAATCCGCGAAGCGAGTCAGAACCTGCGCCGGCCCAAAGATCGCGCCGATTGCAGCTACCGTCGCGGCATCCAAGCCGCCGCGCTGCAGGATCGCCAACAGATGAGTCGAGGTGCCCGACAACACGAAGGCATGCGCGGCAAATCCAACCGCCATCAGAATAAAAGGAGCGACGCTTGGTGGAACGATCTTCGCCGGCACGACGACCGGAACACCTTGCGCCGGCAGTGCCGCGGCATGCACTGCATGGCGCGGCAACGCAAAAGCATGAAGCGGCGCTACGACGAAGGCGAGAACCCCGGCAAATACGAAATAGACGTTCGCCATCCGCCATGTGTAATCAACAGATGAGTGACCGGCCACGCGACAGTCGAAGCAAGGCCGCCCGCAAAAGTCACCAGCGTAATCGGTCGTCGTGACGCAATACCGAAGATTCGCGTCAGGGTCGTGAAGGCCGGATCGTAGAGGATGCAGGCCATCGAGACGCCGAGCAGTATCCATCCCGACAGATACACCCAGTATTGTTCGGCGAGCGGCAGCAGCAGAAGCCCTGCCGCGCCAATCAACGCACCGATACCCATCACAAGATTGCCTCCGTGACGGTCGATCAATCCGCACGCGGAGGGCGCGCACAGCCCTGAAACGCCAAGCGCGATCGAAAATCCAGCAAGGACCTGCGCCAGCGACCAGCCGTGGGCCTCGGCGATATGCGTCATCGTCAGCGCCGGCGGATAAAACAAAACGCCCCAGCCCAGGACCTGCGTGAGGCAAAGAACGGCGATCGCGCGTGTCGGGCCGAAGGTCAGCACCGGACGTCGGCCATCAGGCGGGCGTCCTTGAAATTCGATGGATCATTCGCCAGTCACTTCGAGGCGAAGCACTCTATGCCCGCGGAGCACAGCGGACATATACCATCGTTCCGTAACGACCGTTGGCATCTGGGTCGAGGAATCTGGTCTGCAACACCCTGCCATCGAAGGAGACGATCTCGCGGTCCTTATCGCCACCGGCGGGCCCTACCGGACCGATGTAATTCTTGCCGGTCTGGCTGCCTTTCATACGCAGTTCCTGCGGCGTCGCTTCGTCTGGCAAATGCATGATGACGCCACCTGAGGCGCCTTGACCAATGACGTAGGGTTGCTTGCACTGGCCTCGCGCCGCAGCTTCGGTGCGCGTGCGATCCTCTGGCTTGTGATAGGCCGCCAAACCCCAGCGCCCGACGATTTCTGTGGCGCGGATGGTGGATGGAATTTCGGGTGCGAGAGCGGGTTCCGGAGCCGCCGTTTGCGTCCCCCCGCCAAATCCACCCACGGTGCCGCAGCCGCCGAGCAAGCCGGACACGACAGCAGCCGCGATAAGATTTGCAGCGGTCGTCAGCCGCTGTTTCTGGAACTTCCTGAACATCACTACTCCCGGCAACATTGCTGGACCCGCCTGCCCGAACCGACAAGCCGGAACATCGAACTGCGAAGTTTGGGGTCCAATCATCTACGCCCGTGGCCCTCGATGGTTTCCAGAGCATCCTACATTGGCCTCACCAAGGCCTTAAGGGCTTGCTTGACAGACAGAACGGCAAGCCATATTCCCGAAATTCATTAGCAGTCTTTGATCACGATTGCTAAGGAGCGATCCAGCCAATTTCATGGCTTTGCCGGAATTCTGCAAGCCGCGCCCACTGCACACCAATCCTGATCGTCAAGCGAAGAGGATATCACATGGCCAAGACAACCTTCCGTCCGCTGCATGACCGCGTCGTCGTCAAGCGCATCGACGCTGAGGAAAAGACCAAAGGCGGCATCATCATTCCGGATAGCGCGCAGGAAAAGCCTTCGCAGGGTCAGGTCGTGGCGGTCGGTCCCGGCGGACGCGACGAAGCCGGCAAGCTCATTCCGATCGACATCAAAATCGGCAACAAAGTGCTATTCGGAAAATGGTCCGGCACGGAAGTGAAACTCGATGGCGAGGAACTCATCATCATGAAAGAGTCTGACGTCATGGGCGTGCTAACCTGAAACGTTTTCCCGCTCCAAACCTCCGTTTCTCGCGACTTGCGATTGGCGCATCCACATCAATCACAGAATTTTGAAAAGGATTCCACATGGCAGCCAAGGACGTTAGATTTTCCGGCGATGCGCGCGACCGCATGCTTCGTGGTGTCGATATTCTCGCCAATGCCGTCAAGGTCACGCTCGGCCCGAAGGGCCGCAACGTTTTGATCGACAAGAGCTTCGGCGCGCCGCGCATCACCAAGGATGGCGTCACTGTCGCCAAGAAAATCGAACTCGAAGACAAGTTCGAGAACATGGGCGCGCAGATGCTGCGCGAAGTTGCCTCAAAGACCAACGACACCGCAGGCGACGGCACCACCACCGCGACCGTTTTGGCTCAGGCCATCGTTCGAGAGGGCGCGAAATCTGTGGCCGCCGGCATGAACCCGATGGATCTGAAGCGTGGCATCGACATCGCCGTCGCAGCCGTCATCAAGGATATCGAAAAGCGCGCCAAGCCTGTCGCGTCATCCGCCGAAGTCGCGCAAATTGGAACCATTTCATCGAACGGCGACGCCAACATAGGCAACATGATCGCCAAGGCGATGCAGAAGGTAGGCAACGAAGGCGTCATCACCGTTGAGGAAAACAAGGCGCTGGAAACCGAAGTCGATATCGTCGAAGGCATGAAATTCGATCGCGGTTATCGGTCGCCGTACTTCGTCACCAATCCGGAAAAGATGACCGCTGAACTCGAAGACGCTTACGTGCTGCTGCACGAAAAAAAGCTTTCGGGATTGCAGGCGATGTTGCCTGTGCTCGAAGCCGTCGTTCAGACCGGTAAACCCCTGCTGATCATCGCCGAAGATATCGAAGGCGAGGCGCTTGCAACGCTCGTCGTCAATCGGCTGCGCGGCGGCCTCAAGGTCGCGGCCGTCAAGGCACCGGGCTTCGGCGACCGTCGTAAGGCGATGCTGGAAGACATC
>JBBRGE010000002.1:0-26041 GCA_038241045.1 Hyphomicrobiales bacterium
CTCGATGCGTCGCGATCAATGTATTCAATTCATCTGCATCTTTTGCGTTCCAAAGCTTCGCGGAATAGCAGGCCCTAAATCACCGGATCGCAATGAATAAGCAGAGGCTTTGGCTTTCGCGTTATTGCCCGTTGTCCTTGAGAACTTTGCGGCAGCCGGAACTAAGAGACCGGCGTTTTTGCTTGAGGCAACCCAAAATTGCAAAATCGCCATCTGCGATGAATTTTCGGCATAACCGTGACACGTCGCCCGAACAGAGTTGCTGTTCGGAAGGCTTGCCGCTCCGGGCCGAACTCTGTGTCGTAACGGCAGTGCAAAGCAAAATCGCTACCGCAGCAGCGCAAAGAAAATAATTGGACATCATCCGCCTGCAATTGAATTAAAGCACCAGCAATACGCCAGCACGTCAATCGAGGCACAGTTCTAGCAGCAAGATACATACTTGCCTACGGCCCGCCGATGGCGGGACGCATCGTTCGGCCTATTCCGCAGCCGTCCGCTGCTCGAGTTTTTCAGCTCGAACCGCACAGAATTTGAATTCGGGAATTTTTCCGAAAGGATCGAGCGCTGGATTCGTCAACAGGTTCGCTGCCGCCTCCGCGTAGCAGAACGGCATGAACACCATGTTCTCTGGCACGTCACGATCGGAGCGCACCTTGACCTCGACGGCACCACGGCGGGTTTCCAGCCGGACAAAATCACCCGGCCACACATTCATGCGCCGCATGTCTTTCGGCGACATGAAAGCGACGGCTTCCGGCTCGATACTGTCGAGAACTTCGGACCGGCGCGTCATCGAACCCGTGTGCCAGTGTTCAAGCACGCGGCCGGTCGAGAGCACCATCGGATACTCCGTGTCAGGAATTTCGTCCGGCGACGTCACGCGTGCGGGCACTATCTTGCCGCGGCCGCTTTCAGTGGGATAACCGGTCGTGAAAATAATCTCGTTGCCGGGTTTCAAAGGATCATCGACCGGATAGGTCACGGCGCCTTCGCGCTCCAATCTTTCCCAGGTGATGTTTTTCAGCGACGGCATCAGCTGCGTCATTTCAGCGAACACGTCGGCGGGACCGGTATAAGTCCAGCCGCAGCCCATGCGATTGGCGATTTCCTGGATGATCCACAAATCCTGACGCGCATCGCCCGGCGGCTTGACGACCTGACGCGAGATCTGCACGCGGCGGTCGGTGTTGGTAAACGATCCGACTTTTTCAGCGAAGGCAGACGCAGGAAGGATCACGTCGGCATGGAATGCGGTCTCCGTCACGAACAGGTCTTGCACAACAAGGTGATCGAGCATCGCGAGTGCTTGCCGTGCATGCTGCAGATCGGGATCCGACATTGCAGGGTTTTCGCCCTCGATATACATGCCGTTAATGCTGCCGGCGTGGACCGCATCCATGATCTCCACAACGGTGAGTCCGCGCACGGGATCGATATCGTGATGCCAAATTTTCTCGAACGGCTCGCGCAAATCCGTGCGGCCGACAGGCTGATAATCCGGCAGGAACATCGGAATGAGTCCCGCGTCGGACGCACCCTGCACGTTGTTCTGCCCGCGGAGCGGATGCAGCCCGGTGCCCGGACGGCCGATCTGTCCGGTAATCAATGCGAGCGCAATCAAACAACGTGCATTGTCGGTCCCGTGGACGTGCTGGCTGATGCCCATGCCCCAGAAGATGATCGAGGATTTCGCCTTCGCATACATGCGCGCGACTTCCTTCAGCGTCTCGGCAGGAACGCCGCAGATCGGCTCCATCTTCTCCGGTGGAAAATCTTTTATCTTCTCTTTGAGATCGTCGAAGCCTTCCGTGTAACCCGCGATATATTGTTTATCAGTCAGGTTCTCGGTGATGATCGTATGCAGCATTGCGTTCAACATCGCGACATCCGCGCCCGGTTTGAACTGAAGATGCATGAGCGCGTGACGTGAGAGTGACTGGCGGCGAGGATCCATCACGATCAGCTTCGCGCCTTTCTTGGCGGCGTTCTTGATGAAGGTCGCGGCGACCGGATGATTGACTGTCGGGTTCGCGCCGATCACGATGATGACTTCGGCATCCTTCGCGGCAGCAAACGGCGCGGACACTGCGCCTGAATTCAACCCCTCCATCAATGCCGCCACCGAAGAGGCGTGGCAAAGCCGTGTACAGTGATCGACATTGTTCGAGCCGAAGCCGGTACGCACAAGCTTCTGGAATAGATACGCCTCCTCATTGGAGCCCTTGGCCGAACCGAATCCCGCCAGCGCTTTCACGCCTTTCTCATCGCGTATTTTTACGAGACCCTTCGCCGCGATATCGAGCACTTCTTCCCACGACGCTTCGCGAAAATGCGTAAAGGGATTTGCCGGATCGACCTGATCGTTGGCGTCCTTCTTCGCATTTGGCAAACGCACAAGCGGCTTTGTGATCCGGTGCGGATGATGAATGTAGTCGAACCCAAACCGTCCTTTGACACAGAGACGGTTCTGGTTCGCCGGGCCGTTGTGGCCTTCGGCATATACGATTTTTTCGTCCTTCACTTTATATGTGACCTGACAACCGACGCCGCAGAACGGACAGAGCGAATTCACTTCTTTGTCCGGATAAACCGTGCGGGTCTGGTGCTCGTCCAGATAAGCGGACGGCATAAGCGCGCCGGTCGGACACGCCTGCACGCATTCGCCACAGGCAACGCAAGTGGACTCGCCCATCGGATCGTCGAAGTCGAACACGATCTTGGCATCGGCATTGCGATAGGCCATTCCGATGACGTCGTTGACCTGAACTTCGCGGCAAGCACGAACGCATAGTCCGCACTGGATGCAGGCATCGAGATTGACGCTCATCGCCGTATGACTGGTATCGCTCGCCCAACGGTCATTTGCAGGAAAGCGGCTTTCGGTGACGCCGGTTCGGTCAGCCCAATTCCAGAATTTCGAATCCGGGTCGTGCGATGTTGCGCGTGCCGGCTGATCCGCAACCAGAAGCTCCATCACCATCTTCTGCGCCGAGACGGCGCGCGCGCTTGCGGACTTTACTTTCATGCCGACGCTTGGCATGCGCTTGCAGGAAGCGGCAAGCACGCGCTCGCCTTCGACCTCGACCATGCAGGCGCGGCAGTTGCCGTCGGCGCGGTAGTCTGGCTCTGGCGAATAGCACAGATGCGGAATGTCAGTGCCTTGACGTTTGGCGACCTGCCAGATCGATTCACCCGGCTCTGCCTGAACGATCTTGCCGTCGAGTTCGAATTGAATCTTGCTCATTCCGCGGCTTCCTTCGGCGCAAACTCTTCGGGAAAGTATTTAATCACCGTCGACAGTGGATTAGAGGCCGCTTGGCCAAGCCCGCAAATCGACGCGTCGCGCATCGCCTGACTCAATTCTTCGAGAAGGTCACGGTTCCAGATCTTGCTTTCCATCAGTGTCGCCGCCTTCTGGGTTCCAACACGGCATGGCGTGCACTGTCCGCAACTCTCGTCCTCGAAGAACCGCATCAGATTCAGTGCAGCACCCTTCACATCGTCCTTATCGGACATGATGACCACGGCCGCCGACCCGATGAAGCAGCCGTATTTCTCCAAGGTGCCGAAATCCAGCGGGATGCTGTCCATCGACGCGGGGAGAATTCCGCCGGATGCGCCGCCCGGCAAATAAGCGTGGAATTCGTGGCCGTCCGCCATGCCACCGCAGAATTCATCGATCAATTCACGCACGGTGACGCCGGCAGGCGCGAGTTTCACGCCAGGATTTTTCACGCGACCTGACACGGAATAGCTGCGCAATCCCTGACGTTCGTTGCGGCCCTGGCTCTTCCACCATTCAGCGCCCTTCTCGACGATGTCGCGAACCCACCACAAGGTCTCGACATTATTAATCAGTGTGGGGAACCCAAAAAGCCCGACCTGGAATGGATAAGGCGGCTTGTGTCGCGGCAGACCGCGCTTGCCTTCTATACTCTCCAGCAGCGCCGACTCTTCGCCGCAGATATAGGCACCCGCTCCACGTCGTATGTGCAGCACCGGAGCGCCTTTCGCCTCCGGCAACTTCGCAATCTCGCGCTTCATGATTTCGATCGAGGCGGGATATTCGTCACGCAGATAGATGTAGATGTCGGTGGCCTCAACGGCATACGCACCGATCAGCATGCCTTCGATGAAACGATGCGGATCGGTTTCCAGATAAAAACGATCTTTGAAAGTACCGGGCTCGCCTTCGTCGCCATTGATCGCCATCAGACGCGGACCGGGTTCGCCCAAGACTGCGCGCCATTTACGTCCCGTGGGGAAGCCCGCACCTCCGAGACCGCGCAACGACGCATCGTCGAGCGCCTTCAGCAAATCCTCCTTCGGCATCGCGCCAGAGCGAAGTTTGTTAAGCAGCGCATAGCCGCCAGCCGCGACGTAAGAGTCATAGTCAACGTAGTTCGGCAGATGTGCGTGCGTGTCACCGCCATTCGCGGTCGCCAGCACACGCTCGACATTCGCGTGATCGACGAAGTTATGTCCGACTTCGACAGCCGGCGCCGTATCGCAGCGTCCGACGCAAGGCGCGCGCACGACGCGCACGCCGGGCCCGGCTTTATTCTGAAGTTCGCGAAGCATCGATTCAGCGCCCAGCATCGCGCAGGTCAGCGAGTCGCACACGCGGATCGTCAGCTGCGGAATGCTGGCTTCGCCTTCTTTCACCACATCGAAATGTGCGTAGAAAGTTGCTGTTTCAAAAACCTCCGCAAATGCCAGTTTCATCTCGTCGGCAAGCGCGGCCAGATGCGCGGCGGAAATCTGATGGTATTTGTCCTGGATGAGATGCAAGTGCTCGATCAGGAGATCGCGCTGCCGTGACCGGTCTCCGAGCAGAAGAGCGATGTCCTCCGAGGCTTTCGGATCGATCTGCCGCCCCTTCGGCGTTGACTTCGCACGCTTTCGACCCTCGCCGGGATGCTCGAACGAACGAACGTGTTGAGTGGAATGGCTCACCATAACGATCTCGTTCCTGAATTTCCAAAGCCACTTAAATTCATTCTATGGCATGCCAGATACAATGTAGAAATAGCGGCATACTTGAGAAGTGACAACGCCGCTTTGCGATACTTTGAGTCTGAATTGACCAGACGTGACGCGATACGCTGTGAAAATCTAACGATAAGGATTTGGAATGACGGCCGCGATGTCGCAATTGCGCAGCACAGCGCGAGAGTCAGCAAAGTCGAGCGCTCGAACTTTGCGCTCAACGACGTTCGCAACACGTCAAGTTAAGGCTTAAATCTGCGCGCGCGTTTAGTTTACGAACTATTGGACTGGGCGTTGCGTGATGGCGGCACGAGTCGCCGCCAATGGCGCGGCGTCATCGAATTCGACACCGCCCTCACCCTGCTTCACTCCCAATTCGCGCCATAGCAGATCCAGATCAGGACTCACCGCTTTGTTTCCCATCTCGTCGTGCAACCGTGTGAGCACGTCCAATCCAACAGCCTTGTCCGCCACCGTCAACACACGCTCCATCGGCCAATTGACTTCGTGGTTGCCGCCAGCAGCGAGAACGCCGCGCATCGCGTCCCGCAGGCCAAGGCGGTTGTTCGTGCGTCTGCGAATCTCGACATCAGCCAGAAGACAGAACATCGCTCCGCCCCAATACCTGCGGCCCCACGACGACATGTTGTCGAGCCCCGTGTCGCCGCGGCCGGGAAGCCCTTTCGGCATATCGCGAACCATCGCAGCCCATACACCCTTTTCCGGCAAGTCACCGATTGCAACCCGCGCGATCGGCTCGATGTAAACCGCCAATCCTTCCGACAACCAGCCGTAACGATCGTCCAGATCCGGCAGTGCAAGATGAACCAATTCGTGCGTCATGATCCAGTCGCGCCGCAAATCGTCTTCGTTAGCGTCGCTTCCAAGCCTGATGCGGATCGCGCCACCGCGATAACCCCATGTCGTGCCCCCCTGCACACCGCGACCGCCCGACGGCACGATCAGAACTCGCGCTGACTTCACCGGGAAGCGCCCGTAATAAGTCGCAACCGCTCGCGTCGAGCGAGCAACCCATGCGATGATGACGTCTTTCGGCAGCTGAAATTGCCCTGGCGCAAATGCCAGATGGATGACGCTATCCTTGACCGCGATGTCCGTTGCGGGAAGCCGGTCGAACGCGCTGTATGGAAAACCCTGACCGCTCATGAATTCCGATTGCGCGGATGTCCGCATCGTCAGCGCTCCCGACAACATCGCTATCCCGACGATGAACGCAATGAATGCCCGCGCCGGATTTCCGCGCATCATGCCGCTCCCGCGTTTTGCTTCGCCGCCGTGCCCAACGCATTCCGCGCCTGTTCGACGAGATCTTCGGTCATTGCGGCCAGAAGAATTTCGCCTTTAGCGCGCGTGGCCAGCGTCGGATCGCCGTAACTCCCCGAGCGACTGTAATTGGGCGATGCGGAATCCGAGGGCGTTAGCGGCCCCGGCACATCGCGCGAGATTTCGGGACTTGCCTCTGCGCGATGCATGTCGACCAGATGCGGCGCGAGCGCAAGCATTATCGAAGTCTCAAGTTCGTCGGCGTGGCTGCCATAAATCTGCTGGGCGGTTCGCTGCGCAGCGAGCTTGTAGCGCGGGCCATCATGAACCTTGAGATGAACGATCTTCGAACCGTTCGTGCGCGACAATGCGCGCTCAACCGGGACTATCGTGCTGATACCAGTGTCCAGCACAAATGCGGCTTTGCAGCCATAACTCAAAAGCGCATCGACCAACTCCACAATCACGCTTTCGAAAGTTCCGGCGGAAAGAGTGCAGCTTCCCGCATATTCCGTGAAGGCCGGATAATATCCGTAAGTCACAACCGGCCAGACCAACGCATCGACATGATCGGCAATGCGTCCGGCCAGTTCTTCGGCCTGAATGCGATCGGTGTTCATCGGCAAATGAAACCCGTGCTCTTTCGCCCCTGCGCCGACGGGCAAAATCGCAGCCGCGCCATTTGCGATACGCGCATCGACTTGGTCCCAGCTGAGATGTTCGACGAAGTTTGATTTCTGTTTCGCAAACACACAGGCCTCGATCTGGCTTTGGAGATCAGCCCTTTGACACTCCGGCCAAAAGTCCGGACGTGACCCAGCCATGAAGATAACCTGCGCCGCGCGCCGCCGCACTGTCGGGATCCGCATAGGTGGCCAGCATCGCGCAAAGCACGCCGAACGGGATTCCTGCGGACGCTTCGTCCCACATCATGGCCTCTTCGGTCGGCAGTTCGCGGAACATCGGCGTCACATCGTCACGCCAGACCAGCACGCGCTGGGGCTCTTCCAGCGACACAGCGTCCGGCGGCGTTTCCTCATTCTTCAGCGCCTGCCAGATTTCCATCGCATTGGTCGAAAGATCGAGACGGCACGCAGTGGAATGCGGCTGGAAACGCAGCTCGTTCCAATCCTCGGGCGCGAATGCCGCGACATCCTCGATTGCGATGACGGCACCGTCGGGTCCGTCGAATGCATCGTTCAAAGCTTTTTCGAACGCAGCAAGATCGCCGATGACGGAATGATCGGAATATGGCTCGGTCGTGCGCAGGAATTCCGGAAGGCCCTGCGAAAACCAGCGCATATTCGGATTGTTCGATGGCTTAGCGGCGACGTAGGCCGCGCCCATGGTGTCGAACATGTCGTCACCGAGATAGCCGTGCAGATGGGGGTGATCGTTGCGGATAGCTTCGACCAGCCGCGAGACGTAGGCATGTCTGTAGACGCCGAACAGAATATCGCGCTTTTCTTTCGGGCTGTCGAGAATCTCTCCCAGCACCATGTCGTCGCCGCTCATAATGCCGCGCTGAAATTGATCCTGCAGGCGCTCGAAGTCATTCATCCAGCGTGCCGATATTTTTCCGGCAACTTCGGCAGAATTTTGGTTGCGATGTCACGCATCTGCTGAACTTCCACTAGCAAATCTGCCAGAGGCGGAATGTTGTCGTCGCGTTCGATGATCGTCGATACCGCACCGAAACGGCGAAGTGCCGCCTCGTAAAGTTTCCAGACGTCGTCGCACACCGGATGATCATGCGTGTCGATAATATGGGTATCCATGTGGGTGTGTCCCGCCATGTGGAATTGGACCACACGATCCGCCGGAATGCCGTTGAGGAAAGTGTACGGGTCGTAGCCGTGGTTGAAGGCGCTGACGTACACGTTGTTGACGTCGAACAGCAGCCAGCAGCCGGAACGCCGCGACAATTCGGACAGGAATTCCCATTCGGTCATTTCGCAATTTGCGAACTGAACGTAAGTCGATACGTTCTCGAGGACGATCTCGCGGCCGAGAAAATCCTGAACAAGCTGCACGCGGCTCACCACGTGATCGAGAGATTCCTGCGTATAAGGGATCGGCAACAAATCGTGTAAATTCTTGCCGTGCACGCCGGTCCAGCACAAATGATCCGAAATCCATTTCGGCTGCACATGCTTGGCGAGTTCTTTCAGGCCTGACAGATACTCGAAATTCGGCGGCGCAGTCGATGCGATCGACAACGACACGCCATGCATCACAACGGGATAGCGCTCGCGGATGCGGTCGAGCATGCGCAGCGGCTGGCCACCCGGCAGCATGTAATTTTCGCTGATGACTTCGAACCAATCGATCGGCGGATTGCCGTTGAGGATCTCGTCATAATGTTGCGGACGAAGCCCGAGGCCGAAACCGAGGAATGGCGGTTTGGCGGCTGTGCTGCGGTCAACCGTCGCGGCGTTTTGCGCGTTCGATTGTGAAGCCGGCATCTTGCTGGAAATGTTCATGATGTTTCCACCGCGATGTACGAGTTCGCCGAGACCTTCGGCAATCACATTATCATAGTAAAAGAAAAAAGGGGCCGAACCCGAAGGCCGGCCCCTTCATTAAAGTGTTACTTTTCGAACTTGCCCTTAACTGCGTCGCACTTGTCCTTGGTCATGGACGAGAAGCCCTGGCCCTTGCATGCGTTCTGGCCCTTGCAGGCGTTCGCGCCGCCCTTGCAGGCGCCCTGGCCCTTACAGGCGTTCGCGCCAACGCAGTGGCCTTCGCCAGCAGCATGAGCAACAGTGGTCATGCTTGCGCCAGCGAGGAAAAGTGCTGCAGCAGCAGCAGCGAGAGTAGCACCTGATTTGGAATTCAACTTCATAGACGTCTCCTCCGGAGTTAATGTAGGGCTCAGTGAGCCCCTTAAATGACGCCGATCACCGGAAGGTCATCGACCACGTCATTCATTGCAGGTACGCGGAGAAAATGGATTGGTTACTCTTCGATTCACGCAACTGAAGAAATATTTTACTGCGTCTAGATTTAAAATTCTTAATTCTGTCACTTCCAAATCTGGATGCGACCGCAGATGCGCTCATGTGTAGACACGTAAGAAGGGGCCGAAACCATAGGGATCGGCCCCTTCTCACTTATTTCAAGAGACGCTTAGCCAGCGGAAAACTTGCCCTTGCCGGCTTCACACTTCGATTTGTCCATCATGGAGAAACCCTGGCCCTTGCAGGCGTTCTGGCCCTTGCAGGCGTTTGCGCCGCCCTTGCAGGCACCCTGGCCCTTGCAGGCGTTAACGCCAGTGCACTTGCCATCCGCAGCATGAGCAACCGTCGTCATGGTTGCGCCAGCGAGGAAAAGGGCTGCAGCGGCTGCAGCGAGAGTAGCACCTGATTTTGAACTCAACTTCATAGACGTCTCCTCCGGATTTTTGAAAAAAGTAACAGGATAGTTCGGCATAATTGGCTTAGGAAAAGCCTCCCAAACCGAACCTTTTTTGAACACCCCCGATTGCCGTCACCGGTCATCCGAAAGGATATTCAAATTCAGGTACGGCATAGAAACAGAATTGGTGACGCGAAGTTGCATCGAAATGAGAAATATTTTTCGCTTCGCCCAGTTTGGGTGCGTTGCAATAAAAAATAGCGGGAAGCCAGCGACCAGCTTCCCGCTATCTTGGCGTCAATTAGCCGACGAACTTGCCGCCCTTGCCTTCGCAAGCAGCCTTCGATGACATCGAGAAGCCCTGGCCCTTGCAGGCGTTCGTGCCCTTGCAGGAGTTCGAAGAGCTCTTGCAGGCGCTCTGGCCCTTACAAGCGTTCGCAGCGATACACTTGCCTGCTGCAGCCTGAGCCTGGGTGGTCCCGGTCGAAACAACTGCACCGGCGAGGAAAAGCGTAGCCGCAGCAATTGCGAGGGTGGCACCGGATTTTGATTCCATCTTCATGACGATCTCCTTGGACGATTTTGAGAAATCCTGATGTGAAATCTGCGTTCAATCACATGCGCGCAGATGCAGAAGGAATGAAGAATGACCGCGCCGGAAAATTGCGACGCAAGACCGCAAAAATCAGAAATCCGGTCCTCAAAGCATTAGGACAGAAATACTGACGCATATGCAGGTCTCACACCGTTGATGACCACCGGGCCACTCAATGCGAGATACGACTTACTAAAAATTTAGTTTGATGAGGTCAGAAGATTTTTTTGGTTTCCGCAGTGGAATAACCGGATTGTTCCAAAACTAGCTCTGCGGAAACGCATTTAATCCCGAGTGTCGCACAAGCGTTCATCGTTGGCACGAAAGCCGCACGCAGAAATATCAACATGCGGCTTTCGTATTAAATTTAAGCCCGGCTCATTCAGCCGATGCGCGCTTGACCTTGAGCTTTGCCATCTGCTCGACAGTTTTCTTCAAATCTTCCGCATTGAATGACGGATACGAGCAAATGCGATTGCTGCAGGCAAAGGCTGCCGGTTCGCCGAGGTCGGGATATTCGACGTCCGGATTGGGCAATTTGCCTTCACGCAAATCGAGCCATTCAAGCCGCTTGTACCGTGCCGGGAAAGCGCGCGCGGTGACAGCTAAAGCTCTCGCGCGCGGGTCTTCCTTATGACCGACAATCGTGATGTGGGTCGGCTCGACGCTCAGTTCGTCGTCCGCGGTCAACACGCCTGGCAGGGGCCGGATCAAGTCTGCCGCCGCACCCGCGAGATAGCGCATCCCGTGTGACGCGTAATCGCGGTAGACATCGTTGCCGTAATAGCGATCAAGCAAGTTCATGAAGCGCACGATCTGGGTTTGCTCCTCCAGCAGCTTCGCCGGCTTCGCAAAAACACCCGTTTTGCCTTCGCTTGTCTTCGACGTGAAATAGCCTCCAGCAGAATCTTTAAACGTGGTCCCGGCGAAATCGCCGGCACTAGCGGCCCGCTTCAGCCAGTCGCGATCACCGGTCGCAGCGTAAAGATCCAGAAATGCCTGTCCCATCGCGATCGTATCGCCCAGAAACGGTCCACCGCGGTCCTTCGCACCATGACTAAATCCACCGCTGGGCAACGCCCGATTGGCGATGACCCATTTCGCAGCGCCTGTAGCGAAGCCGAGAATTTTCGCATCGTCGGTGATGTTATAAATCGCAGTCAATCCACTGATCGCCCACCCGTTTTCGCGAGCGTACAGATTCTTGTCGACGCGCGGCATGCCAAGCGCGCGACGTCCGGCATCGTCGAGCGGATAGAATTTGTGTCCATCGACGTCATGATTCAGGTCGGCGTCTTGGCTGACATAGAACCCGCCTTCCGGACTCTTCAGGAATTCGACGAGGTAGCGCTCGATATCTTTCGCTGCAGCCAGATATTTCGGATCTTTCCAGAGCGCGTAGGCCTGACTGTACTGCCGTATATACTGCGCTTGAAACGACATGATTTTCTCGAAATGCGGCTTGGTCCAGCTGCCGCCTTCGGAATATTGATATACGCCGCCCCAAACCGGATCGATCAGAACGAGGGCAGCGTCGAGCGTTTCCCGCGCCCGTTTTGCCGCGTCCGCATCGCCAGCTTCGGCGCGCGAGATCGCGTAGTCCATGCTGTCAGCGTCGATGTACTTTTGCGTATCGCCCCATCCACCGAGTTTCTCTTCGTAGGATTCGTTGAAGTTCTTGAGCAGTTGGGCGCGCTCGTCTTTTGGCAAAACGGCCTTCTCTGAAGGCTTCACTTCGAATGCCGCGCCAACCGACGGACCCGGCGACGGATCGTCAATGATCGCTTTCAAAAGGGCCTGCATGCGCTCAGGCTCGATATACCCTCTGATCTTCGCAATTTCGGTGCCGTCGGAACCAAACACGATTGTCGCAGGCCAGCCCCAATCGCCATAGCGATGCGCCAGGTCAGGATTGGCATCCTGATCGACACGGACCGGAATGAATTTCGATGTCAGGAGTTCGATGACTTTCGGATCGGAATACGTCGTCTTTTCCATGACATGGCACCAGTGGCACCACACCGCTTCAAGATCGAGAATGACGAAACGCTTTTCTGCGGTCGCACGCGTGAAAAGCTCGTCGCTCCAGTCATTCCACTTCAACGATTCCGCGGCCGATGCGGCGGACATTGTGGCGGTAGCGATTGCCAATACCGCCATGCGAACGAACTTCATAACGCGCCTCCCGGGCTGATCTGTTGCAAGAGGTACGCATGTCCAACAGATATCGGCTCAACATTAGCCGTTCATCACGCCAACGTGAGCCGTCAAATTGCAGGACGCAGTTGGCTTTAAGTCTTGCGCTCGTCGCCACCTGTCGCACGCAGCAAGAGATGGTCCAGGGACGCTGCGCCCGGTCCCGCAATGGCAAGCCACAAGAAAACAGCAAAATATGTCGCCTCCTCGAAACCCAAGAGAGTCTCGAGCGAATCGACGTCACCCCATTTGGCGGACTTGATGGCGACCAGCATCACGACGGCGAGCATTGCTGCCGGAATGCGAGTGAACAGACCGAGGATCAGCATTGCACCGCCGACACACTCAACACCGGAAACAAATGGCGTCAGGATTTGCGGTGCCGGAATGCCCCATTCGGTAAATCTTTCGATCATCGTCGGCAGATTGTTCAATTTCGTCCAGCCGCTAAGCATGAATACGTAACCGACAACCAGGCGAGCGACCAATGGCCCGGCCCACGCGAAATATGACGCGATGCGCGCAGGCAGCGAGATCAGCAAATTGACGAGAAATCCCAAGACGACCCCCTTTTAAAAACATTCTGGTTGCAAGGTGTTACGCAGTGACAGATTAGTTTGTTACGCATTCAAGCGGAATTCCGCAGCGCACACGGACATATAGATCCGACAACTAGACGGCAAACGCGTCAAAGATCGTGTGTCACTACCGCGAGTAGCACCAAACACCAAACAATTTTATTTCTTCTTCTATACGCGAGCTCAACCGCCAAGTTCCTCTGACACCGAATAGGGCAAGCCGAACGTCATGCGCATTGGAATTCGTCTTGCCGTCTCGATGATGGTTCTGACCTTCATCATCGTCAGCGCCGCGGGGGTGCATCTGTTGTGGTGGCGAACCGCAGAGGCCACCAGCCAGACACTGGCCGCGACGATTAACGAGCAGATCGTCTCGTCTGTCAGCGATGAGTTGCAGTCGATTACCTCAGAAGGCAGATCCGCCTATACCGCCGCACGCACGCTTTTGATTCGCCATGTGCTGGACCTTCAAGAAGCCAATAAACTGGAATTTGTATTCCTCGCCCAATTGCAGTCACATCCGACAATCTCGTCGGTGGTTTTCGGCTGGCCTGACGGCGCATTCTTCGGTGCGCATAAACTCGGAGATTCCGAAGTCGAAATGATCAGAATTGCTGCGGGTCAAACCGAGCAGCGGATCGACCGGTATCGATCGACCGACGGTGATTTTCAGTTCAAGGAAAAAAAAGCCACGCCCAACACCTATGATGTGAGGGATCAGGAATGGTTTCGCGCTGCCGTGGGGTATGCCGGGCCGCAGTGGTTCAATATCACGTCGCACCCAGATGGAAATCGCCACGCTGTGGCATTTGCTGGACCTATCGACGTCGATCGGCAGTGGCAGGGCGTTCTTGGCATCATCTTCGAATTAACCCGCGTCTCGCGGTTCTTGTCGCAACTGACAACCGGAAAGGCCGCAGGCGCGTTCATTCTCGATCGTGAAGGCAATGTCATTGCCGCGCCGGATGCGGACGCCGACGAGGTCACGGCGCTCAAGACAACACACCCGCTTTTACCGGTTGCGGTCTCTGCGCTGAAAGGTTCGTCCGGATCATACAATCCCGCAGACGGACAACTGTATCGATCGCGGATATTTCAAAACGACGAAGTCTACGAGGTGGTTCTCACCCCACTGTCCCTGCCCGGCTGGTCGCTCGCCACGGTCGTTCCGGAATCGGAATTTCTTGGACCCGTCAGAAAAACCATACGTCAGCTGGTTATCGGCCTTGCTGTCTTTGTTGTCGTTGCGGGTATTTTATCGGCATGGATCGCACAGCGGCTGATCGCCGCGCCGCTCGTTCGCGTTGTCGGCGAAATCAAGCACGTCGAGTGTTTCGAACTCAATGACGTGAAGCGTCATTCGTCGCGCCTTACGGAGCTGGAAAATCTGTCGAGCGCGATCGCGGATATGGCTGGCGGACTTTCCGCATTCAGAAAATATATTCCGGCAGACCTGGTAAGAACGCTGGTCAACGAAGGCATCGAGCCAAAGCCTGGCGGCGCAATCCGGCCGATGACGGTTCTGTTTGCGGATATCGCCGGGTTCACCAGCCTGTCGGAACGGCTCGGCGATCAAATCATTCCGTTGTTGTCGCGCTATCTGGATGTCGTATCGGCGGAAGTGAATACGCATCACGGGACGATCGACAAATTTATCGGCGACGCGGTGATGGCTTTCTGGGGCGCACCCGCATCCAATCCCGATCATGCGCTCGAGGCGTGCCGCGCGGCATTGGAATCCCAGCGAGCACTGCGGAAATACGGCATCGTGGACGACCAAGGCGAGCCGCTGCGAATTCGAATCGGAATCAATTCCGGCGACATGCTGGTCGGAAATATCGGCTCCGAAGTCCGCCTGAACTACACTGTGATTGGCGACGCCGTAAACATCGCAAGCAGGCTTGAAGGCGCGAACAAAAACTACGGGACCGAAATCATGATCGGTCCGGACACAAGGCGGGACGCGGGATCGTCCATCTATGCCCGCGAACTCGATTCGTTTGTCGTTTACGGTCGTGCTGGCGGCATGCCGATCTACGAATTGCTGGGAATAACCGGCGAAGACACCGATCCGTCGTCCTGGGTTAATTCATACGAGGTGGGGCTCGCGGCGTATCGTCGCCGTGAGTTCAGCGCAGCGATCGCGCAATTTGAAAAGGTGCTGCACGCAAAACCGTCCGATGGACCTGCAAAAACGATGATCGAACGCTGCCGCCAATTTCTCAAATCGCCGCCGGCCGAAAACTGGGCCGGCGTTACCGTCGCGGAAAGCAAATAGCGGAACGACGTGTTCGGTTTAATCGCATTCATCATCCGCCAAAATATTTCAGCAAAGCTTCTGGGACAACGCAGCGAAAACGCACCTTATTGAATGGCTTGGCTGGAATTTTGTCGCTCAGTTGGGCTTTCGCAAAAGCCTTTATATGTTTGTGATGTCCACCGGGTTGAGGTAAATACCACCGCTCCTTCTGCGAAGGCGCTATTCCCCTGCGATGTCATGAGCTTGGCCGATGCCGCTCCTTATGTATGGGAAGTTTTTTTGATTTAACGGGCGTTGGCCCACTTTTAGGGCCTGGGCTGAATCTGTTTGGGGACGAGCGAGCATGGCGCGCAATATTCTTATTCTTGGAGCCTCGTATGGCTCACTGCTGGGCACGAAACTTCTGATGGCCGGGCACAACGTGACCTTGGTTTGCCGCAAACAGACGGCAGAACTTATCAACAATGAGGGCACCGAAGTTCGCATCAAACTTCGCGATGAACCGAAGCATCGCTCGATCTTCTCGCGCGATTTGCCGGGGAAACTGGATGCGACCTCGCCCGACAAGGTCGATCTTTCCCGTTACGATCTGGTTGCTCTTGCCATGCAGGAGCCGCAATACACCAACCACACGATCCGGGTTTTGATGATCAAGATCGCGGTGGCCAAGTTGCCTTGCCTCTCCATCATGAACATGCCGCCGCTGCCCTATCTCAAGAGGATCAAGGCGCTTGAGGGCATGGACCTCGAAGAGGCCTATACCAATGCGCAGGTTTGGGAACGATTCGAGCCGGGACTGGTGACGCTATGCTCGCCCGATCCGCAGGCGTTCCGTCCACCTGAAGAAAAGGCAAATGTCCTCCATGTTGGCCTGCCGACAAATTTCAAGTCCGCTACATTTGAAAATGAAACTCACAACAAGCTGCTTCGGGAATTGGAAGCGGACATCGACGCTGTGAAACTGGACGGCCATGACGTTCCCGTAAAGCTGAAGGTGTTCGACTCGCTATTCGTACCGCTGGCAAAATGGTCGATGCTTCTAACGGGGAATTACCGTTGCATCACGCCGACCGATCCTCAGCCGATCCGCGATGCAGTGCATGGCGATCTCAAGCTCTCAAAGTCGATCTACACGCATGTCGATTCGATCGCGCTGCGTTTAGGTGCCGATCCGCAGGATCAGGTCCCATTCGAAAAATACGCCAAGGCAGCCGAAAGCCTTCTCAAGCCATCGTCCGCAGCCCGCGCGGTCGCCAGTGGGGCGCCGTTCATCGAGCGTGTCGATCTTCTGGTGAAATTAATTTCACATCAACTCAACATGCCGAACGCTGAAATCGACCGCACGGTCGATGTCGTGGACCAGAAATTGGCCGAGAAAATCGTAGCGGGTTGATCCAGCGTTTAGTGACGTCGTCCCGGCGGCGTTCACACTGGGTGCCTTGACGGAATCTCAACGCTAAGAGACAGGCGATCAATCGGTCAAACGCGCCGCTTCATTATGCCGAGATATTCCACGCTTGCGGCGGCGTGGCAGCATACGCTGAAGCTCAGCATCTTTGTCCATCCATTGGTGTTTAAGCGCACCGGCAATGTGGAGAAAGAACAACGCGTAGAGCAAGTATGAGAGCCAAACGTGGATAAAGCCAAAGACGCCGTGCAGGGTTTCTTTGATTTGAGGATCGAGATTAGAAATGAGTCCGATCCGCGGCCATGGCACGAGATAGTACAGCTTCATCGGAAACTGGGCCGCCGCTTTCCAGGCAGAATCATGCATCCAGCCCGACAAGGGAAGCGCAAGCATCAGAACGTAGAGCGAAACATGCGCGGCGTGCGCCAACCGCTTTTCCCACGCGGGATAAGCCGCCGGTAATGGCGGCGGACGATTTGCTCTGCGCCATAACAGCCTGAGAATCACGAGGCCGAGCACAGTGATTCCTGTCGATTTATGGGTATCGATGACCGGGCGCACCGCATTGTCGGGTAGCAGGCTTACACTCCATATCAACGCAACGTTGATCGCTATCAAAGCCGCAACAATCCAATGCAGGGCCATTGCGGTTCGCGTGTAGCGGGAAATTTTCGAAGGCTCGGATTCCATCATTCAATACTAGCAGCCATCGCCGCAGGTGCCATGACGACTTTGTGTTCCGCGCGTGAAGAACTAACGCGCTAAATAGTCACAGCGCCAAAACCGGCTCTCAATTCGTTCGTAACTGAACCACTCTAATGACGTCTGTCGAAATGGCTCAATGACATCATCTCTATCTCTCACGACGGCTTTCGATGCAGCCTCGCCCCGTATCACGCCACGACGAATGCAATGGCCTGGTTTTCTGATCTATCTCTGCGTCGTGGTGTTGTGGGCCATTCTGTTCTCGCGTTCGTTTTGGCTGAACAGCATCTGGGCGTGGTCGGCGGGCATCGCCTACATTTTTTACGACACCGTTCTGATGCTCATTGTTGTTTGGCAAACCCTGCCGTTCCGCGAACAGCCTGCAAAGCGACCGCTCGAAAACGCCAAGCGGCCATCGCTCGGCATTATCATTGCGGCCCACAATGAAGCGAAAAACTTGCCGACAACGTTGGCGGCAATATTCCAGCAATCGGATTCGCCGGAACAAATTTTAATCGTCGACGATGGGTCGACCGATTCGACTTGTGAGAACCTCGCTCGCGTTTACAATTTGAGCATTCCGCCCATCGGTCAGATCAGTGAGCCCGGCGCTTCGGCTCCCACAATGCGCCTGCTGCGTCTTGCGCATACCGGCAAGGCAACAGCCTTGAACACTGCCCTTTCACGTATCGACACTGACATTGTGATAACCTTGGATGCCGACACTTTTCTCGCGGCAGACGCCATTTCCGAAATTCGTGAGGCCTTCGCCAGCGACGATCAACTTGTGGCGGCATGTGGCGTGCTCGTGCCGCTGTGCAATCCAGATGCGGCCGGTCATGTCATGCAATGGTTTCAAACCTACGAATACGTCCGCAACATCATCGCGCGATTTGCATGGATGCGGATGAACAGCCTGTTGCTGATTTCGGGCGCATTCGCGGGTTTTCGCCGCAGCGCTTTGGTTGCCGTGGGCGGATTCGATCCCAACTGCCTTGTTGAAGATTACGAACTCACACACCGCATGCATCGCTACGCGGTCGATCATGGGCTTGCATGGCAACTGAAAGTCATCGGCACGGCAATTGCGCGCACCGAAGCGCCATCCACTGTTGGAGCTTTCTTGCGCCAGCGCAGGCGCTGGTTTGGAGGCTTTCTGCAAACGCAATATTGGAATCGCGACATGATCGGAAATCATCGTTACGGCGCTCTCGGGAAGTACATGTTGCCCATCAAAGCAGTCGACACATTCCAGCCGATTTACGGCTTAACCGGATTCGCACTGTTGATGCTTTTTGTTTTTACCGGAAATTCCGCAATCGCAATTCCCGTCATCGGGATCGTCACCGCTAAAATCGCAATCGACTTTGTTGTTTATCTTTGGACCGTTCACCTCTACCGGCGTCTGACCGGGGGGCGCGTAATTGTAAGTATATGGTCCGCGGCATTCGCAGCCATTTTTGAGCCGTTCAGTTTTCAGCTTTTGCGCCACGCCGGTGCCGCATGGGGATGGATCGGAGTTATCCGTGGCGACCACACTTGGGGCACGAGTACTGTGGCGCTGCCGTCCCGTTAACAAGCAACAACACTTGCAGTTGTCCTAGGCACAGCGCGTCGTGATGACCGCTCCAGCTCAGTTGTCATCACCGGGCTCGTCCCGGTGATCTCCACAGGTTTGGCACGGTGCCTCATGAATCGTGATGGCCGGGACCAAAGGCGAGCGAAGCGACGCCGTCCTTCAGACCGCGATGCCCGGCCATGACAATTTTGACGTTTGCCGGACACGCTTTGATCTGCCCCCTTTGGAGTGGTCTTCCCTGAAGTATGATTTTCCGCATGATGCAAGTTTTCGCCAGCGGCGGAATGGCCTCGTAGCACAATTGATTTTCGTTGCAGCTTTCCCGCCAGCAAAGCGCGGTCAGGGATTTGCGCACAACGCCGCCGCCGGGGCTGATTGCCATCAAGATGCTGATCGGACTGAAACGGCACCTGCTTCGTCGTCATGCTCGCTATCGACGCGCTCTTGGCGTCGAAATTCTCTCTCTAAACAGCGAATTTTTTTTGCATAATTTATAGGCGTTTTTTACGAATTGTATGCAATGCGTCCTGGCACCGTTTCAAAACATTGCTCCGTCAATAAATAAAATTAAGGCTTTCAACAGCTTACGAAAGCTCGCTCGCCGCGTTGATTTGGCACAAACCTTGCGATGCACAATCCAGCCGATCACTCGTGTTGGAGAGCGTCACCATGAAGCGTCGCGATTTTCTAAAGTCAGTAACCGGAGCCGCAGCGGGCACAATGGTCGCGCCCGCGATCTTTTCCACCGCCAAGGCCGACGCGCGGTCCGAGACTTTACTGATCGTCTCCGAGAGCGGTCCAAACAATCTCGACATTCATGGCGTCGGAACAAACGTTCCCGGTTATGAAGTGTCTTGGAATTGCTACGACCGCCTCATCACGCATGAGATGAAAGATGGCCCGACCGGCGTTCCTTACTATGACCGGGACAAGTTCAAGCCCGAACTCGCCGAGGACATGAACGTCGGCGACATGTCGGTGACGTTCAAGCTCAAGAAGAACGCCACCTTCCACGACGGCGCACCGGTGACCGCGAAAGACGTCAAGTGGTCGCTCGACCGCGCGGTCAGCGTCGGCGGTTTCCCGACTTTCCAGATGGGGGCAGGTTCGCTCACCAAGCCGGAACAGTTTGTCGTCGTCGATGACAACACTGTTCGTATCGACTTCGCCAAGAAAGATCGCCTCACGGTCCCAGATCTCGCAGTGATCGTGCCCTGCATCGTCAATTCCGAACTGGTGAAGAAAAACGTCACGGAAAAGGATCCGTGGGGTCTTGAATACACCAAGCAGAACACGGCGGGCTCCGGCGCCTACAAGGTCACAAGCTGGACCGCCAGCACCGAAGTCGTGATGGAGCGCAACGAGAAGTGGGTCGGCGGCCCGATGCCGAAAATCAAACGCGTGATCTGGCGCATGGTGCCGCAATCCGGCAATCGCCGCGCACTGCTCGAGCGGGGCGACGCGGACATCTCTTACGATCTGCCGAACAAAGATTTCGTCGAATTGAAGGATTCCGGCAAGCTCAACATCGTCTCGACGCCTTACTCCAACGGCGTTCAGTACCTCGGTATGAACGTCACGCAGCCGCCCTTCGACAATCCGAAAGTGCGCCAGGCCGTCGCTTACGCCGTGCCGTACCAGAAGATCATGGACGCCGTGCTGTTCGGTCTCGCCAAGCCGATGTTCGGCGGCACCGGCGACGCGCAGGTCGCTTGGCCGCAGCCGCACAAATTCAATACCGACATTGCCAAGGCGAAGGCGCTCTTGACGGAAGCGGGCTATCCCGACGGCTTCGAAACCACGCTGTCATTCGATCTCGGTTTTGCCGGCGTCAACGAGCCGCTGTGCATTCTGGTTCAGGAAAGCCTCGCGCAAATCGGCGTCAAATGCACAATCAACAAAATCCCGGGTGCAAACTGGCGAACCGAACTGAACAAGAAAACTCTGCCGCTCTACACCAATGTTTTCTCGGGCTGGCTCGACTATCCAGAATACTTTTTCCTGTGGTGCTACAGCGGCAAGAATTCGATCTTCAACACCATGAGCTACAAATCGCCCGAGATGGACAAATTTATCTTCGGTGCAGTCGATGCCGCCGCAATCGGCAACAAACCGGAATACGACAAAGACGTAAAAGGCTTCGTCGATCTCGCATTCGCCGACATCCCGCGTATTCCGCTCTACCAACCTTATGTCAACGTCGCGATGCAGAAGAACGTGTCGGGTTACCAATACTGGTTCCACCGCCGCCTCGACTATCGCTCACTCGTGAAGGCGTAACGGCGGAACGGCGGAACGAGGAGCGACCGATGCTCGGCATGATCGGCAAGAGACTGGCGTTCGCGATTCCGAGCTTGATTGGAGTCGTGATCGTCACGTTTCTTCTGACCCGCGCTTTGCCCGGAGACCCTGCTGCATATTTCGCGGGGCCGGCTGCAACCAAGGAAGCGGTCGAGCAAATCCGCAAACAGCTTGGCCTCGACAAGCCGCTGATTACTCAATTTTTCCGTTACACCGTCGATTTGTCCAAAGGCGACTTCGGCAATTCGCTGACAACCGGCCAGCCTGTAGCAACTGAAATCCGCAATCGGCTTCCTGCGTCGGCCGAACTGACGCTCATTGGATTGATGATTGCCGTGTCGATTGCAATACCTCTCGGAATTCTCGCCGCGACCAGGCCGGGCTCATGGATCGATCATCTGTGTCGTATCCTGACGACGGCCGGCGTATCCTTGCCGGTGTTTTTCACGGGACTGATTTTAGTCTACGTTTTCTATTTCAAATTGGGCTGGTCGCCCGCGCCTTTGGGACGCCTCGATGTCTTTTACAGCGTACCGCCGCGCGTCACTGGGTTCTATCTAATTGACAGCCTGCTCATCGGCAACCTCGAGACATTTCGGTCCGCGCTAAGCCAACTCATTCTGCCCGCTGCAACACTCGCGATCTTCTCGCTTGCGCCGATCGCCCGCATGACGCGCGCATCGATGCTTGCGGTCCTCGCGTCCGATTTCGTGCGCACGGCACGCGCCAGCGGCCTGTCTCCCAGCAAGGTCATCGTCACCTACGCTTTCAGAAATGCGATGCTGCCTGTCATCACCACGCTGAGCATGGTGTTTTCATTCTTGCTCGGCGCCAATGTGCTCGTGGAAAAAGTGTTCGCCTGGCCCGGCATCGGTTCCTATGCGGTCGAGGCGCTAATCTCGTCGGACTTCGCGCCGGTGCAGGGCTTCGTGCTGACGATGGCTGTGATGTACGTCTTGCTGAATTTGGTTATCGACATTCTCTATGGCGTTATCGACCCACGCGTGAGGTTGGAAGGATGAGTACCGTCGTACCCGTCGTTGAGACATCTGCGCCGCCGCAAGCGTCAGGTTTTGCCGCCACATTCTCGCATGCTCGCTACATTCTCGGCGAAAACCTCGTGACCGCATTCGCATTCGGACTACTCGTTCTTATCGTCTTTCTCGCGGTATTTGGCCCCTCAATCGTTCCTTACGATCCGTTGGCGAGTAACACCGCCCAGGCATTGAAGCCGCCGTCAGCCGCGCACTGGTTCGGCACCGACCAGATCGGCCGCGATATTCTCAGCCGCGTCGTCGTCGCGACCCGCCTCGACTTATTCATCGCAGCAGCATCAGTGCTGCTGGTGTTTCTGATGGGCGGCATCGCGGGCATCGCCGCCGGTTACTTCGGCGGCTGGACCGACCGCATCGTCGGGCGCATCTCCGACACCATCATGGCGTTCCCGCTTTTTGTTCTGGCGATGGGCATCGTCGCGGCCCTCGGCAACACCGTTCAAAACATCATCATCGCAACCGCCATCGTGAATTTTCCGCTGTATGTGCGCGTTGCGCGCGCTGAGGCCAACGTCCGCCGCGATGCAGGTTTCGTGCAGGCCGCACGCCTCTCCGGCAACAGCGAGTATCGTATCTTACTGGGACATATTCTTCCGAACATCATGCCGATCATGATTGTGCAAATGTCGCTGACGATGGGCTACGCCATCCTCAATGCGGCTGGTCTGTCGTTCATTGGCCTCGGCGTCCGCCCACCCACCGCCGAATGGGGAATTATGGTCGCGGAAGGCGCGACCTTCATGGTGTCCGGCGAATGGTGGATCGCATTCTTCCCAGGCTTGGCGCTGATGATCGCCGTATTTTGCTTCAACCTGCTCGGTGACGGGTTGCGCGACATCGTCGATCCCCAGCGGAGGACATGAGCATGATCCGGAAAAGTGGAAACCGGTTTTCCGACCAGATCATGCTCAAGGATAAATAACATGGTCGCAAAGCCGCTGCTCGACGTCACCGATCTCACTGTCGAATTTGCGACACGGCGCGGCATTGTTCGCGCCGTGCAGCACGTTAACATCTCGCTCGCAAAGGGCGAAACACTCGGCATTGTCGGCGAATCCGGTTCGGGCAAGTCAGTGACGTCCTATGCCGTGATGCGCATTCTCGATCGTGCTGGAAAAATTGCCCAAGGATCAATCACGTTTTCTGGCATCGACGTCAAAGACGCGAGCGAGGCCGAGATGCGCGATTTGCGCGGCCGCGAAATGTCGATGATCTTTCAGAATCCGCGCGCAGCACTTAATCCGATCCGCAAGGTCGGCGACCAGATCGAGGACGTGCTGCGCCAGCATGTTCAGACCGCCGACATGGACCGCGGCGAAAAGGCCATCGAAGCGCTGGAGCAAGTCAAGATCGCCCGGCCGCGCGAGCGGTACCACGCCTATCCGTTCGAACTGTCCGGCGGCATGTGCCAGCGCGTCGTGATTGCGCTCGCTCTCGCCTGCAATCCGCAACTCCTGATCGCCGACGAGCCGACGACGGGTCTTGACGTCACCACGCAGAAAGCGGTGATGGATCTGATCGTGGAACTCACCAAAAGCCGTGGCATGTCCACCATTCTCATTACCCACGATCTTGGATTGGCGGCAGCCTATTGCGACCGCGTCGTGGTGATGGAAAAGGGCAATGTGGTGGAGACCGCGCTGTCGAAAGACATCTTCGCCAAGCCTGAACATCCCTATACCCGCAAGCTGATGCGCGCGACGCCGCGTTTGGGAATCTCGTTGCGCGACCTGCTGTCCGACGAAGACAAGGCCGCAATCCCGGCGACACCGCCGACAGCGCCAGTCGATAACGCCGCGCCGCCCCTCCTCATCGTTGACAAGCTGATCAAGGAGTATCCGCGTCAGGGCGTCACGAAAACAATGGCGTCGCTGTTCGGGCGCAAGCCGCCGGTCGAGCCGGAACAATTTCGCGCGGTCGATGGAATCTCATTCACGGTCGCGCGCGGTGAAAGCGTTGGGCTGGTCGGCGAGTCCGGGTGCGGAAAATCCACGACATCAATGATGGTGATGCGCCTGCTGGATCAAACCTCGGGCCGCATCTGCTTCGACGGCGAGGAGATCGGCAACATCCCTGCAAACGCGTTCGCACGGCTGCCATTGCGCAAGCGTATCCAGATGGTATTCCAGGATCCGACAGACAGTCTCAACCCGCGCTTTACGGCGGCGCGCGCCATTGCCGATCCCATCCTACAGCTTGGCGACATCAGGGGGCGAGATTCCTTGCGCGCACGCTGCGAGGATCTGGCGCGCCAAGTCGGTCTACCATTGTCGCTGTTGGATCGCTTTCCGCACCAATTGTCCGGCGGCCAGAAGGCTCGCGTCGGCATTGCCCGCGCCATTGCGCTGAAACCGGATCTGATTATTCTCGACGAGCCCACTGCAGCGCTCGACGTTTCGGTTCAGGCGGTTGTTCTCAATCTCCTTCAGGATTTGAAGCAGTCGATGGGCATGAGTTATCTGTTCGTGTCGCACGATCTCAACGTGGTGCGCTTGTTATGCGATCGTGTCATCGTGATGCGCTCGGGACTCATCGTCGAACAAGGAGAGACTGAGAAAGTTCTCGACGCGCCGCAAGATGCCTATACGCGTGAGTTGCTGTCGGCGATCCCGCATCCGCCGCTTACGGCGCACTGAAAACGATCAACGCGGAACAGAATAATGTCGGCCGATCCGTTGGATGACTACATCGATAGCGTGGCGACGGCGCTGGCGCTGCCCATCGTTCCCGCAGACAAACCCGCAGTGCGGATCAATCTAGATGTTACGCTCAAGATGGCGCAGCTCGTTCAGGAATTTCCGCTACCCGACGAGATCGAGCCCGCGAGCATCTATGAAGCCTGATAGTGCCATTGCTTCTGCGTCATCGATAGCCGCCGATGTCACAGGTGGCAGACTGTCCGCGATAGAGGTTACGAACGCAACACTCGAACGTATCGCAAAACACGATCCGCAATTGAATTCATTTACCGACATTGTAGCCGACCGCGCGCTCGCAAAGGCTGCCAAGATCGACGCCGCGATAGCACACGGAGAGAAAATTGGTCCGCTGGCGGGAGTGCCATTCGCCGTCAAAAATCTCTTTGACGTGAAGGGACTTCCAACTCGTGCAGGCTCGAAGATCAATCGCGAACGCGCGCCCTCGCCGCGCGACGCCACGTTGATCGAACGGCTTGAAGCCGCAGGCGCTATTCTGGTTGGGGCGCTCAACATGGGCGAATACGCCTACGACTTTACCGGCGAGAACATCCACGACGGCCCGTCGCGCAATCCGCACGATTTGACGCGCATGTCGGGTGGATCGTCCGGCGGCTCGGGTAGCGCTGTCGGAGGCGGCCTGGTTCCTCTTGCGTTGGGCTCCGACACCAACGGCTCTATCCGGGTGCCATCGTCGTTCTGCGGCATCTTCGGGTTGAAACCGACTTATGGGCGCCTCTCGCGCGCGCGCTCGTTTCCCTTCGTTGCTAGTTTGGATCATCTCGGCCCCTTCTCGCGCAATGTGCGCGACCTTGCCCTCTCCTACGACGCGATGCAGGGACCGGATGAAGAAGATGCGGCCTGCGCGAATCGCGGTATCGAACCCGTGATGCCAACGCTCAGCAAGGGCATCGACGGCCTCCGCATCGCCGTTGCAGGCGGTTATTTCAAAAAGAATCTCTTTCCCGAAGCTGAGGAAGCGATCGCTTGCGTCGTGAAAGCTCTCTCGGTAACACGCGACATCGAGATTCCGGA
>JBBRGE010000003.1:0-22858 GCA_038241045.1 Hyphomicrobiales bacterium
CAGCAGTCTCCCGAAAAGGCGCGTCTGTGGTCCAGCTTGCCCCTACGACACTACGCAATTCGCACTTTGCCAACGCGGCGGCAGCTGCTTTCACCAGCTCTGGGTCGGCGTCGGCGAACTCGGAAGGCGGGGCATAGTGATAGCTAGTGCCCTCATCGCGAAGTGCGCGGTCGATCACCACAAAATAAGGAGGTGGCCCCGCTGGGGTTATCTGACCGGCCGACGTGAGGCTAACAAGCAGCTTGCAGCCGCTGGCGAAAAGCTCTTCAGCCACAAGGACGGCGAAAGACGCGCCAACAACTCGGCCGATAATTCCGACCTGATGGCCGCCCAGATCGAACGTGTCCATTTCTGTGTGGTAGCAGGGCCAACCTATAAACGGCTTTGCCTTCTTTGTGTGTCGCAACCGACGCACCAAGTCGCCATCCGGGTCCAGAATGCAGACCGGCGGCACATCAATCGTATCGAGACCTTTCTGCCGCCTTGCTTCCCGCAGAAGGGCCGCGGGGGCGAATACCGACGGCCTGGACGCGCGCTTGTTGTCGAGGATAGGGGGAGTGACCATGTTGTGCGATAACCTTAGATCAATCGGGGAAGATGCTATGCAGAGTGAAAGCCCTCGGGCCCATTGGGAGAACGTTTACACCAAGAAGGGCGAGAACGAAGTCAGTTGGTTTCAGGAAAATCCGGCGCACTCGCTTGAATTAATCGCCGAAGCAGGGACGAGTGGCGGCGACTTTCCGAACTGATCGAGCGAACGGCGCACGCATCCGTAGCGATTGCTATCGCACTGCTCTGAAGAAAATAAACAAGTGCAAAAAATCACCAACGCAAAAGTCGGGGTCCAAGCATCGCGCCTGCGAGCGTGCACATAACAATAGTTGAGCCATACCATAAGGCGACGAAAGGCATTGTGTCGTCCGTGCAATGCAGTGCGTAAGCAGCAGCGCTCACACCGCCTGCGACGAGACCAGCTAGCGCTCCGGTCCGAAATAGATCGGTAGGCGCGGCTTGCCGAACCGCCCACATGATGACGGCAAACGGCACGATCGCGATGGCTGGAATGGACACAATACATTCCAGCCATTCATCTCCCATAAGCATGCTTTCCCAATGCGAGCGCGGGGCCGACGTAAGACTGATTGAGGCGAATGTCATGATGGTGATGAATGGAAGAGTGGGGATCAGCAGGGAGAAGCGGGATTCGCCGCCAGGCCTTATGAGCTTGACGAGGTAGGCGGCAGCCAAACCAACGATAGCAATTCCAAAGGCAGATTTCGCGAGCATAAAAACGAGGACGCGAGTATCTTGCAAGTCTGGACGAATGCCGAGAGCAAGAACGGTCAACAAGATCGCAGTCGCAACTCCTACTAAAATTCCCGCGAGGACATAAACCACGACGCGGCGCGTATCCACTGCCTCAACGTTGGTGCTCAGAACATCGATTAGGTCGTCCGTCTTCATGCTTCTCTCTCCTTCGCCATCGATCTCGCTAAAACCTTCAATCCGCGGTGGATGTTGATTTTAACGGACGACTCCGAAATCTCGCAACGCGCCGCCGTTTCCGCAACGCTCATGCCGTCCACCTTCACATACTGTATCGCCAGTCGAACTTTCTCAGGCAATCGCGCAAGGAGATTGCTCAGGTCAAAAGCGCTTTCAGCAGCTTCGCGATCGTCTTGCGCCATAACCTCGCTGGCTTGTTCGATTGGAACACTTGCTTTAGACGCTTTCGTTCGCCGCAAATGGTCGATCAGCTTGTAGCGCGCGATCGCGTAAACCCAAGGCATCAGTAGCTGCGTGGTATCGAACGTATGGCGTCGGGTATGGATCGCAATCAGCGTTTCCTGAACAAGATCCTCTGCTTCTTGGTTTCCACGTCCAGAGCGTGCAAGTTTGCCATTGTAATAGTTTCGCAAGCGTCCGCTTAACGCTTTTAGCAACATCCGATGAGCCGCATCGTTACCTGCGATGCTAGCCAACATCAGCGATGTGAGTTCGCAGTTGTTATCCATGGTTCCTGTTATCAATTCGGAGGCCGGCAGCTCTTGGTTACAAGATCACGCGCTCGTGAGAACGAAGACGGTGAAGCGCAGCGCCTTGTACGCATGATCGATCAGAAAACGCTGACATCGCAGGTTCAAGCTGCGACTAGTAGATTAGAATCGCGATGGTTTAGTCACTTGATGCGCTGCAGCGACAGCATTCGGTGATTGCTACGAGCAACGTCACCTCTTCGTGATTGTGTAACCGGCTGCAAGCTTGCGCCGAACTCAACCATCAGAAGCGCATCGTCCCGGTAACTCTCCGGTATCGGATCAACGAGATCGTCGGTGAGGATGGCGCAGCGCTTCAAACACCAGAAGGAGAAGACTATGACGAAGAAAACCTTGTTCGCTGTCTCGCTGCTGCCGCTGCTGGCGATATCGGCCGTTGCTCACGCTGGAACCACAATTTCCGATCAGAGGTATTGGCCGAGTTCGACGCGGCCGGTCCAGCAGGTCGTATCGCCCGCTTACGAAAATGCGCAGGCGAACATCGGCGGGCTCGTTCGCGAGACTGCGAAGTCTTGCGCCTATCAGGGCGGCCCGAGAACCGGCTCGTTGGTTTGTCGGTAAATTTCCCAAAGAGCAATACGGTGGGCGGTCAATCGCCCGCCGTTGCATGCTGATGATGACTCCAAACGCGGTGAGCCGTTTGAATCGGGCTATTTGAAGCCGGGCTTGGCCGACCAGAGCAGCCCATAAGGCCGAGGATTCGTTAAAAAGTCTGGCGATTTCGTGATAGAATAAGACTATTCATTTAAGAGTCGATGTGAGACGCTTGTCTTGTGAAACGCTCATTTGCATCTCGATATCTGATGGCGATCTTCATCGTCATTGGGCTCGTCGTCTCGCCATTCGCCAAGTCGGCGATTGCGGGGTCGATGAATGCTGCGTCGGTTTCCGGCATTTCTGATAAAATGCCATGCTGCCCCGATAAGTCGGGATCAGGCGACTGCGAGAAATGCGCATTGATGGCGTTTTGCTATTCAAGCGTGGGTCAGTGTTTGCCGACATCCCTGGTCGTCACCGCGCCGCCGTTGCTGGCGCAATTGATCATGACTTATCATGATCCTTTTCAGGACGGCTTGGGATTTTCTCCGCCGTCCCGTCCTCCTCGATTCCTCGTCATAGCGGCGTAACAACGCCGAAAAGTTGCTCTGCGGGTTTGTCTGCATAGCAATCACTTCGCTGTTCGTAGCGATCGACTGGGATATCGAGGATATTTTCTATGCAAACGTTCATGGCGACGCGCATCTTTGCAGGAATTTTGCGCAGGCTTCGCCTTTCGCAATTTGCGACGATGAGCACAGGATCGCGTTGCGCGACTGTCACGGCAGTTTACGGCCTTCTGACTTTGATAGCCCTTGCGCCAGCGGCCAAAGCGCAAGATGCAAGACTCGTCTCCGACGCCGCGGAGCGACAGCTTCCTGGTGCGACAGCGGAAAGCGTGATCGTGCTGGCGCGACGCATCAGTCCGACGGTTGCTGCCGCCGCGTTGGAGTTCGACTCGGCCTTTCATAAAATCGGAACGGCGGGTGTATTGGCCGACCCAACGCTTGTACTTGAGGCGTGGGACGTTAACCGGCTTGGGGTGGGGCAGCGGCGCTTCGGAATTGAACAAGAAATCAAACTCTGGGGAAAATACGGTCTAGAGCGCGGTGTGGCGCAAGCCGACGCCGACGCTGCAAAGTTTCAGGGGCAAGCAACCGTCACGGAACTCGTCGCCAAGGTGATTGCCGCGCATGGCGAGTACAACGCGGCCTATGAAGCGGCCAAGCTCTCGCAAGAAATCAAGAAGCGTTTCGATGAGCTGCTTGGATTGCTGCGAACGCGTTACGGCAACACATCGGTCGATCAGCAGGATGTCATCAAGGCTGAAATCGAGGCCGCAACCGCCGAGGGTGATGTTGTGCGCCGTCAAGGCGAATTCAAATCTGCCGGTGCGAGGCTTAATGCCCTCATTGGACGTCAGGCTCTCGCGCCGCTCGCGATACCGACCGGCTTCCGCGCGATCCGGCCGATAACTTTGGCGCAAGTCCAGGGACGGGCATTGTCTTCAAACCCGCTGCTCGCCTTGGCAGGTGCTCAGACAACCTCCGCAGGCCGCAGCAAATCTCTCACCGATCTCAATTATTATCCAGATGTCACGCTTGGCGCGAAGTACGTGCAGCGACCTGGCGCGGAAGATACCGGCGAGTTTCTCGCCGGCATCAAATTGCCTTTGCAATATGAGGCGAAGGATGCCGCACGACGCGCCGCAGGATCGACGCTCGGGGCTGCACAAGCGCGCAATGAAGCGATCCGCCTTCGGATAGATGGCGAGATCGCCGATGCGTGGTTCAGCTTCGACGCCATCCGCAAGGTTGTGAAAATCTATGCGACGCGGCAATTGCCGCCGTCGCGCTCGTCGGTCGAAAACGCGCGCAACGGCTTTCAAGCAGGATCAAGCGATCTTTCGACGGTCTTTGAATCCGAGCGCAGGCTTCGCACCGTTCAACTGGAACTGTTGAAACTCAAGGTCGAGCTGCAATCCAAATATGCCGAGATGGAACGCTTGGCAGGAGGATCGCTATGAAGCGAACACTGAGCATCCCCGTTCTCGCATTGATGCTTGTTGTGGCGGTTGGCGTCGGCTTGCTTGCTGGGCGGTCGAATTGGTTCGGCGCGCGCATGCCTGCGGATGCGAATGCAACGACAATGTCTGGCGATGACGCCTCCGCCACGATGGCGAAGGGAAATGATTCCAAGCGCATCAAATACTATCGCAATCCAATGGGCCTGCCTGACACGTCGCCCATGCCGAAGAAAGACAACATGGGGATGGACTACCTTCCCGTTTATGACGGCGAGGATAGCGACGACGGATCGGTAAAATTCAGCGCCGGGAAAATTCAGAAGATTGGCGTGCGCTCAGAACCCGCCGAGATGCGGACACTGAGCCTGTCGCTCCGCGTGCCGGGAACGGTCAAGGAGGACGAGCGCCGTATCTCGGTCGTGTCGTTGCGTTTCGAGGCTTTCATCGACGCGGTCGATAACGTTACGACCGGAAAGCACGTCAAGAAAGGCGACGCGTTGATGCGGGTCTATGGACCCGCGCTATCCAGCGCGTCAGCAGAGTATTTGTCCGCATTTAATGCGCGCGGAGATGGGGGCGGGCAGTCTCAGTTGCTGAAGGGTGCGCGTCGGCGTTTGGAAAATCTCGATGCTCCGGAATCTTTGTTCGCGGCGATCGAGCGGACGCGCGAGGTTCCGGCGTCGATCACTTGGACAGCGCCGCAAGATGGCGAGATTGTCGAACGCAATGCGGTCAACGGCATGCGGGCTGCACCCGGGGAGGTGCTGTTTAGGATTGTCGATCACACGGTCGTCTGGGTGATGGTCGATATCAACGAGCGTGATCTGGCTTTGATTGAAGTAGGACAGAAAGCAAACGTGAAGCTGCGCGCCTATCCAAACCGCGTGTTCAGCGGTGAAGTATCGCTGATTTACCCGCACCTGAAGATGGAAACCCGCACCGCGCGGATCAGGATTGAACTGGAAAATCCGAACGATCTGCTGCGGCCGGATATGTATGCCGACGTCGAAATCGCCACCGGCGCAATGACACCTGTTCTCACCGTCGCCGGTAGCGCGGTGATCGACAGCGGCGACCGGCAGGTGGTGATTATCGACAAGGGCGAGGGACGCTTCGAGCCCCGTGACGTTAAGCTCGGTCGGCGCGGCGATGGCCGGGTCGAAATCACGGAAGGCATCGATGACGGCGACAAAGTGGTGACCTCCGCAAACTTCCTGATCGATGCCGAAAGCAACCTCAAGGCGGCCTTGCAGGGCTTAACGCCAACGGGAGAAACCAAATGATCGCGCGCCTCATTGCCTGGTCGTCACGCAACCTGATGCTCGTACTCATCGCGACGGTGTTTGCCGTCGCCGGCGGTCTTTATGCCGTCAAGCATTTGCCGCTCGACGCCATTCCCGATCTGTCGGATACACAGGTCATTGTCTACACTGAATATCCGGGCCAAGCGCCGCAAGTTGTCGAAGATCAGGTCACCTATCCGTTGACGACGGCAATGCTGACTGTTCCAAAATCCAAAGTCGTGCGCGGGTTCTCATTTTTTGGTGTTTCTTTCGTCTATATTATTTTTGAAGACGGCACGGATATCTACTGGGCACGCTCCCGCGTGGTCGAATATCTCAACGGTGCCGCGAGACGATTGCCATCGGGTGTGACACCGACGCTCGGCCCTGACGCAACCGGCGTGGGCTGGGTCTATCAATATGCCGTGACGGCGAGCAATCAAAACCTTGCGGAGACGCGATCTATCCAGGATTGGACGTTGCGCTACGGTCTGGCCAAGGCGGAGGGCGTTGCGGAAGTAGCGGGCGTCGGAGGCTTTGTCAGACAATACAACATTGTCGTTGATCCGCAGCGAATGCGCGATCTTGGTATTACTCTGGACAAGATTCGGGAGGTTATCCGCACCAGCAATGCCGACGTTGGCGGTCGTACCGTCGAACTCTCGGAGTTTGAGTTCATCGTTCGCGGTAAAGGTTATCTTCGCAACACCGATGACCTGGGCAAGATCGTGGTCAAGGTCGACGGCGGAACGCCGGTATTACTCAAAGATATTGCTCGCGTCGAACTGGGCCCGGATGAACGGCGCGGAATTACCGATCTCAATGGTAACGGTGAGGTTGCCAGCGGCATTGCCTTGCAGCGCTCAGGCTCCAATGCGCTGGACGTCATCGACAATGTCAAGAAGCGGCTTGCTGAGCTCTCTAAGAGCTTGCCCGAGGGAACAGAGATTATTCCAGTTTATGATCGCTCAAACCTGATCAACGCTTCGATCGAAACCCTGAAGCACACGCTTATCGAAGAAAGTATCGTGGTCGCACTTGTTTGCATTGTCTTTCTGCTGCATGTGCGCAGTGCGCTGGTCGCAATCCTGATGCTGCCGGTCGGTATTTTGATGGCATTTGGCGCAATGCGTTTACTGGGGCTGGGCGCAAATATCATGAGTCTCGGCGGCATTGCCATTGCCATTGGCGCAATGATCGATGGTGCAATCGTGATGATCGAGAATGCACACAAACATCTGGAGCGGGCAGAGCCTGGGAAATCGCGCATCGATATTTTGATCGAGGCCGCGCAGCAGGTGGGGCCTGCGCTGTTTTTCAGTCTGTTGATCATAACCGTATCGTTCATGCCGATCTTTACACTGGAATCCCAGGAAGGTCGCTTGTTCGGCCCATTGGCGTTCACCAAGACTTTTTCGATGGCTGCGGCTGCGATATTGTCGATAACTCTCGTTCCGGTGCTGATGATCCTCTTTATCCGCGGCCGCATCATTCCGGAGCACAAAAATCCAATCAACCGGGCACTGATCTGGCTTTATCGCCCGTTGATCGAACTTGTCCTCAAAGCAAAGGCGCTGACGATCGTTATCGCGCTGATCGTTCTGGGCATCTCGATTTGGCCCGCGCAGCAACTCGGGACGGAGTTCATGCCGAACCTCAACGAAGGCACGCTGCTTTATATGCCGACAACGTTGCCCGGCATCTCGGTGACCAAGGTAAGTGAATTGCTCCAGACGCAAGATCGCATCATCAAATCTTTTCAGGAGGTTTCCTCGGTCTATGGCAAAGCCGGACGAGCAGACACCTCGACCGATCCTGCACCCACCGAGATGATTGAGACTGTTGTCAATTTAAAGCCAAAGGACCAATGGCGGCCAGGCGTTACCATCGAAAGTCTGACTGCCGAGATGGACAAGGCGCTGCAATTTCCTGGCGTGTCTAATGCGTGGACCATGCCGATCAAGGCGCGCATTGACATGCTCGCGACAGGAATCCGGACACCGGTTGGAATTAAAGTGCTGGGAAAAGACCTTGTCGAAATGGACAAGCTCGCACGGCAGATCGAAGCGGTTGTGCGCAAAGTTCCTGGCACAACCAGCGCGTACGCCGAGCGCGTGATTGGCGGCTACTATCTCGATATTGTTCCCGATCGCGACTCGCTCGCCCGGTACGGTCTCATGGTTGGCGATCTGCAGAATACCATCTCGGTAGCGCTCGGGGGAGAGACCGTCACCACGACTGTCGAGGGTCGTGAGCGCTATACGGTCAACATCCGGTATCCCCGCAACCTCCGCAGCGATCCGGAAGCCATTGCTCGCGACGTGCTGGTTCCGATGCCGAAAGGCGGTGCCGTTCAGCTCGGCGAGGTCGCCAAGGTGCAGCTTGCACGTGGTCCGACGTCTATCCGCACTGAGAATGGCCAACTTGCCGTTTATATCTTCGTCGATATGCATGACCGTGATCTTGGCGGATATGTCGCAGATGCCCAGAAGGCAGTCGCTGACAATATTAAATTCCCTGCAGGAACTTATGTGCAGTGGAGCGGCCAGTTCGAGTATCTGGAGCGCGCGACAGCTAGGTTAAAAGTGGTCGTGCCGCTGACGCTACTGATTATCTTTCTGTTGCTTTATCTAAATTTCGGACGGCTCACCGAAACGTTGATCGTGATGTTGTCACTGCCATTTTCGCTAGTCGGCGGCTTTTGGCTGATGTGGTTTCTTGGATTCAACATGTCGGTCGCGGTCGCGGTTGGATTTATTGCGCTTTCAGGTGTTGCTGCAGAAACCGGCGTCATCATGCTGATCTATCTCGATCAAGCATTGAGAGAAGTTAAGGCGGAGCGGGAAGCTGCCGGACTCGTGTTCAGCCGTGCCGATCTCAATCAGGCCATCATGCTCGGTGCAGTCGAGCGCGTTCGTCCAAAGATGATGACGGTCGTCGCCATCATGGCTGGTCTATTGCCGATAATGTGGAGCACCGGGACTGGTTCGGAGGTCATGCAGCGCATCGCGGTGCCGATGATAGGAGGCATGGTCTCGTCCACAGTATTGACACTCATTGTCATCCCGGCGGTTTACGCGCTGATCAAGGGCTACGGCCTGCCAAGTTCAAGCGGGAAGGCCAGTGGAGATGTTGAATCTGATAGTGCGGATCGTTGGCGACATGAAAAAACTACACCGTCTTCCATTGCCGCCGAATAGAGACGGCAAGACTTAAGCTTCGAAAAGCTAATACAAAGAAGGAGAAGACCCATGCGAAAGATGAAGTGGCTCGTTGTTCTGACATCGCTGGTAATTTTAGTTTCCGCTTCGGCCGCAGAAGCACTGAAGTCTGGCATCCTATACAAGAGGCCCGGATGCGAATGCTGCGAGGAGTACGCCAAATATCTGCGATCGGACGGCTACGATATTAAAGTCGTGGCGATCGACAATCTCGCCTCATTTGATCGAGAAAAAGGTATCCCGTTGCAAATCGAGGGATGCCACACCATGATCATCGATGGATATGTTGTGGGTGGGCATGTGCCGATCACATCTTTAATCCGCCTCCTAACTGAACGTCCGGCGATCAAAGGAATTTCGTTAGCTGGAATGTCAGCGGGATCTCCCGGAATGACCGGGACGAAGGCAGCGCCGTTCACGATCTATGAATTCTCTGACGCGGGCCTTAAGATCTTCGCCGTGGAATAGTGATCTAAACTAAACAATCAAGGTGCTTCGCCAATGGCGTCTAGGTGCACCAGTTGCCACTGCTGTTCATTGTGCTGGCGGTATCGCGGCTAAACGTTGCGATACTGACGTATCTGAAAGCGCTTTCAGAATTGGGCAAATCGTCTGCTCGCCGGGTTTGCATGTTGCCGTCATTTGCGTGAGCGCTCGTTCTAGATTTGTTAAACTCGCGATCTTGGTCCGTATATTTGCGAGATGCTGACTACCGATTAGTTTCGCAGCTTCGGAACACATATTCGATTGACGATCTTCAAGTTCCAAGAGCGCTTGGATTTCACTGATCGAAAACCCAAGCTCCCGACCGCGCCGGATAAATGTCAGGCGTTGAACATGATTCTCCTCGTAGCTCCGGTGGCTTCCTTCTGTGCGGCCGGGCGCCGGGAGAAGGCCAACTCGCTCATAGTAGCGAATGGTTTCGATCTTTACGCCAGTTTGGACGGATAGGGCGCCTATCAAAAATGGTTTTGATACAGGTTTTCCGATCATCAAACGACCCTAGAAATGGTTTGCATCTGTAGTCACTACAGATGTTACACAAATAAATGAGCTTAATCCAAGCTCTAAATAAATAGGAGGACTCTTATGTTTCTACGTTTGCTCGGCGCGACTGTTGCATTGATTTCACTCAGCGCAGCCGTTGCTGCGGCTTGCCCGCTCTGCCCGTGAACCATGATGTGCGTGTCTGACAGATTTTGTTTTGTCAGGCACGCATCGTGCGTGTTTAATTTAGTAAGTTCAGTCGCGTGTGGGTACTTAAAATCATATCCGAGTTCATCAGACGACAGAATCGCCTAAGCTGGCGGGATGATCGGGCTGCTGTGTTTCGTTATTTCGATATTGGTTCCGCCGTTCAGGTCGAAGAGCCGGCTTGAAGTAGAGAATGCGGTGCTCCGATATAAGTTGATGGTTTTGCGCCGTAAGATGCGGGGCCGAGCGCATCTCACGAACAACGATCGCTGGTATTTTATCCAGCTTTATCGGTGGTTTGCGTTCAATAATGACATCAGAACGCACCGGTCGTTAGACAAAAATGCATCGGTCTCACGCCCGGTTCAGCGAACCGGAACCATCAGTTTACCTACGATCCTCGGCGGACTTCATCAACACTACGTCCGGGTTTAGGTTTTCGGCACACACAGCCTTCTTAGCCTCGAAACGCTGGAAACAATCTCCGTCAAACTCAATATTCCGATCGCGGAGTTTTTTGAAAATCCGCGCGGCCGAACCAAGCAAAGCGCACGGCGTTACAAATTGTTGGCGCGCCTCACCGAGCTTGCGCGCAGATTGTCCGACCGCTCACTCGAAATCGCAGTTCGGCAGTTTGAAGCTTTCGCCGACAAATCGGGATAGGTTCTAGTTCGCGCGTAAGCCTTCGCGCAAACATTTGAACGGAATTCTGAGCAATAATCAGAATCGTGTAATGAACAGTTATGGAATGTCCGCTTACTTCTGCCTTCACTTCGGCGAATGAACCATTGCGGAATTGGACCAATCTGCGCACTCTAATCGATTAATAAAGGCATGTTTGAGCCGTCGACTTATATTATCGTCGATTTAGTCCAGTGGAGTATGAAGATGCAAGCTGGGTTCGACTTTTCAAAATTGAAGACGGCGCTTGAGAAAAGTAACGCAACGTCGTTGCTTGAACTTTATGCTGACAACGCAACAATGAAAATCGTTGATCGCAACCGACCGCCAAGTTCGCCTATGGTTGTTGACGGCAAGAAAAATATCGATGCGTTTTGGCGTGAGGTCTGTTCTCGTGAGATGACACATAAAGTCACCCACGAAGTGTTGGGTCCTGAACGCGTATCTTTCATTGAACAGTGTCTTTACCCGGACGGTTGCCAAGTGATGTCCGCGATGACGCTCAGCCTTCGCGGTGGGCGCATTGTCGAACACGTGACGGTGCAGGCATGGGACGAAGTCAGTTGTGCGACAAGCTGATAAGCAACATCTGCCTGGGCGGTCAAATGTACGCAAACGAAAGGACGGCCCTGGGGCCGCCCTTTGATTCATGATGTGAAGTATTAACCCTCGATGATATAAATAATCTCGTGGGTTCTTGGACGCAGAATAACGTAACGACCGCGAACGAGGATAAAATCGTATCCACGCCATTCTGGATAAATCTCTACGATGCGGTTAGGCAGCGGATAGAAACGAACCGTGCTTGGAACGGCGGTTCCAATTGAGATGTTGAAGTTAATGTTCGTCGTTTCTTCAACCTTCTCTTGTTTGATTGCTGACACAATCTGCGTCTGCTTTTCCGCAGGTGGTGCTACTGTTGCTGACGTCGCAGCATTGCCCGTCGTTTTGCTGTCCGTGGTCGAAGACTTGCTGTCAGCTGCGACCGGGCTCTTTGCAGAATTTGGCGTAGCACTTTCGGCCGTTGCAGGCTTGTTGCCTGCCTTCATTTCGCCTGACGCTTTAGTGTCAGAACCGACTACCGCCTTTGGCGCAGTACCAGACTTGTCCTCTGCAGCCTTTGGCATAGTCTTGGTATCGACCTTCTGCTGTGCGGTCGCGCCTGCCTTAGGTCCAGCTGGAGCCATCTCGGCACCCTTAGGAGCAGGTGCATTCGTTGGAGCACTAGTTTCGGCCTTTGGCGACGAAGCCGCCGGTGGTGAGGAGGCAGCTGGAGCATCCCCACCTTTCATTGCACCAGGTGTACCCTGAGCAACAGCAAACCCTGTCGTCGCAATTAACGCCACGACAGCCACAGAAGCCATCAGATTGTTCTTCATCGTCAGTCCCTCCATAAAATTATGCCGTGAAAATTGGTTTACGAGGAACAACGCGTCGGTTTCTGTAAGGTTCCGCGATCCATTCGATAAGACGTTCTTTGGGTGAGTATCTACGTCAAGAACATTCCGTTAAAAAAAGCCCTTTCCGTTACCTGCCGGAAAGGGCTGTACGTTTTTGAACTACCAGCCACCGCCACCAAAGCTAAAGCCAATGGTCGGTCCGCCGCCGTAATATCCGTTGCCATAGCCGTAACCCGGCTGACGATAACCATAGCCAGGCTGACTGTAGCCATAGCTCGGCTGTGCGTAGACTTGCGGTTGATAAGCATAAGAGTTGCGATAATAGCGCCGCGCTGCGTACCCGCGCGAGCGGTAGCAGCGACCGTATTCGTCGCACACTAGCCTGACATTTTCGACCACAGACGCAGGTGATACAGCGCTGCGCTGACTGATGAGAGGTGCCGCAGATGCGCTCGTTGCCAATAGCGCGCCAGCAGCTGCAATCAAAAGAATTCGAGTCATATAATTCTCCTCGGTTACATTAGGACATACGACGAACCAATCCTCCGGCAATGAATATGTTCCCAGGCGAGGAGGCGTCACAGTGCGACAGCCGTTCTTCGGTCGCGATTTTGGGTTGCTCGGCAATGCAGCTGCGCTTCGCAATGAGCGATGCACCCCGAGGCGGACATACGAAAAACCCCGCGTCGGCAGGCGGCCGAACACGGGGCTTGGGACTCGTGTTCGAGGAGGATCGAACAAAGATTCAACTGCTGCTCGGTCTGTTCGTTCCATTTCCTAGTCAGAACTAACTTGCACAGTGTTTCCAAATTGCGAATTCGCTTTGTAATTCACATCCAAACTATCGCGGGCAGGGCTGGCCGGTCGGAAGCACGCACGGCTTTGCTGCGGCCGGTAGCGGCGGCGGAGCGGGACGCGCAACGGGAGGCGGTGGCGGCGGAGCCTGACGCACAACGGGAGGCGGCGGTGGCGGTGGCGGAGCCTGACGCACAACCGGAGGCGGCGGTGGCGGCGGAGTTGGACGCGCAGCCGCAGGCGGTGGACCTACAATTGCTGGAGAGAGCTTTGGTCCAGTCACGAGTGGCAGGTTTCCGCCGACGGGTGGAAGCGGACGTTCGTTTGCGGCAGGTACGGTCTGACCCGTTGGCTTGTTGGTTGGTGCGGTAATAGAAGGCGATAGTGGTGCCGTTGGCAGCGCAGATTTTGTGCTGGCCGAATTTGGAGCACCCAAATTTGGATTATTTCCGCCAATTGGTGGCAGTGGTTTGCCATTCGTGCCGGGCAAGGCTTGATCGAGAGGTTTGTTGGTTACAGCCGACGGCGATGGCGCTGTTGGTGTCGGCCCCGTAATCGGTGCGGCTTTCGTTCCAGCAGAAGTCGGCGCGCCGGTCACCGGAGGATTATTGCCGATCGGCGGAAGCGGTTGTCCGTTTGTGCCGGGCAAGGCTTGGTTCAGTGGCTTGTTGGTTGTTGCAGAAGCCGGCGGCGTTGTGGGTGTTGGCGCTACGGGAGTTGTCGGAGCAGAAGTCGGCGCCGATTTATTGCTGGCTGCGCCGGTCCCCGCAGCATTGCCTGCAGGAGGCAAAATGGGCTGTGCATTGGACACAGGCGGAGGCTGTTTTGAAGGATTGTTCGGCGTTGGCGTTGGCGTTGCCGTCGAAGGCGCCACTTGCGTTGGCGATGATGCGGGCTTGCCTGTGTCTTGAGGTTTAAGCGGCGCAGCGGGCGGATTGGGAGTCACAGCAGCTTTTGTCGCTACTGAGGGCGGAAGTGAAGGAGCCAACAGCGCTGCAGCTCCTGCACCGGCAACACCAGCAGCGATAACGCCACCGGCACCTAAAGATTTTGCGGGCGCGGGCCCTGTGTTCTGTGGCGGAGATGCTGGCGCCGGGACTGTAGAAATCGTTTGCGCCTGACCCTTCGGATCAGTGATGACAACAGTATTTGTTGTGTTGTTCACGACCACGGTGTTGTGAACGTTATTGTAAATGATGTTGCTCGGAGGCTGCACGATGTCGATCGGCGCGCGAATGTAAACCGGAACTGGAGAATAATCCGGAACCGGAAGAATGAACGCAAATAGCGGAGGAGGCGGGGGTGGCAATTCAACAAAGTAGACTGGCCGCGGAGGCAAGAAATATACGGGCGGTGGTGGAGGCGGCTCGAATCCAAAATCCGGATCGTCAAATATCAAAACGGGTCGCTCGACATAAATCACTTCCTCCGGCGGGGGAGGTGGGACGTCATAGGTGATGACGGTATAGCTCGCCGGCGGCTCGTATGAGGCCGAGAGATATGCAAGACGACGACGCGCGTCATATGAGTGGGCGCCGCGGGAATAGCGACGAAGATAAGACCAGTATGCAGGCGGCGTATCGACATTACGAGTTCTGCGCCACGTCAATGCTTCACGACGCGCCGCGATAATCGCCTGAACACGTCTCGCCATTGGGTCGTTAGGATATGCGTTCAGGAATGCTTCGTAGTCGGCAAGCGTGTCGCGATCGACCGCAGCCAAATATGCTTCCTGCGCGCTGAAATCCCGAACTGGTCTCGTGCGTGTGGTTGAAGTCTGCTCAGCGGAAACAACGGGCGGAGGCGCGTCCGGCGCTCGCTCGAAAAAGTAAAATGGGGCCTGCAATTTGGAGGCGTTCCAGGGCAGTTCAGCGCCCTTAGTGGTTTCATTGACCCGAAGGCGCACGCGGCTGAACAGATCTTCTACACGCAGGCCGCCTTCGCGCATCATCTCAGCAAGCGCCTGTGCGTAAGCCGAATAAGGTCCAGCCTCGTCCGGTGCGACAGTGCCGGGCGCAGCATTGTAGGCGATCAACGATCCTTGTTCCGGCTCCACGAGTGACAAACCGCTGGCGAGGGGAGTACCCGCTTTTGCGAACGGATTAGTTCGCGCGATATCCAAAACAACCATGCTGGCTTTCAACCGGAGCGCAGCAAGCGGCTTGATGTAGTCCGACAATCGTAAAGCTTCGAGGGTTACGTTCGCATCACGAGCTATTTTGGCATCGATGGGTACAAAATAATTTTCGCCTTCCAGCTGCAATCCGTATCAACCTAGATAAATGAATACGACAGTGTCAGGACCTGCCGACGATGCCTTGTCGAGGAACTCTCGGAACGTACGTCGTAACGTATCTTGATCGAGATCGCGGGCGCCGGTCACATCGAAACCCGCCGCTTGCAGGGTTTGTGCAATCAATCCCGCATCATTGGCCGGAGTTGGAAGTGCACCTGCTGCATAGTTCGCGTTGCCCACAACGAGTGCGATGCGCTTTTCTGCAGCTTCCACCTTGGCATTAGGTACCAACGACAAAATGAGGGCTGCAAACAGCGCGGATACGATAGGGAGCTGGCGTTTCATGATAGACCTTGGGCCAATGATTTAGCAAAGCACTACGCCTTAAAGCCACTGAACCGACGCTGAACGCAACAGGTCAGAATTAAGGCTGACGATGAGCCGTGACCACCGCCTGGTCAATCACCAAAGCGGGCAAGGATTGTTGCGACCTTACTTCTTGGCGTTGGACCCGATAAGATTGTTTGCCTCCGTATTGCCGGATTATATTGCTGTTTAGTGCTATCCCGCATCATTTGAGACGACGATGCTGGTAGGCAAAAGACGGTTTTGTGCGGCGCATTATAGAGGAAATGCAGATGAAAAAGATGATCGCGACGATTATTGCAATAGCCACAATATCCGGCGGAGTGATGTCCATGTCGACAGCTGCAAAAGCAGACGGTGGAAGAATCGCTGCTGGTGTCGCCGGCGGAATCCTTGGCGGCGTTCTATTGGGTGGCGCGCTCGCGGGTGGGCCTGTCTACGCAGCTCCGCCGCCGCCGGTGTATTATGCACCCGCTCCGGTTTATGTCGAGGAACCTGAATGTCGTTTGGTCCGGCAGCAATATTGGGACGGCTACGGTTATCGCTTTAGACGCGTACAGGTTTGTGACTGATCTGTCGGCGGTCTAAGCCAGAACCGCGCGCCGCGAGCTGTCACTTCAACTGTCTTCGTCAGCGACCCTGTGAGCCGCAAGCATAGAAAGGTTATCAGGATTATTGTCTATAGGCGAACTTGCATCGGGCGAGGCCTACCCGCTCACATGCGCCCCGAAAACAATCCTGAGTGCCGTTCGTATTTCCGAGTGGACGGCGCGACGTCGCTGATTGGCGCTTATCGGTCATAAAACTTGCCAAGCAAATGACTGCTTTGAGGTGAGGAGCAGACGGCGCGTTGGAAAATGATCAATGCCGCTTTTGACCTAAAGTAGACATTGCGATCCAAACCGGTGTCCTAAATTGTTCAAACTCTCTGTGTCCTAAATTGGATTCTTTAGTGGTCTAAGTTGAAAAGTGGCGGTATGCGAGCCATCCGCACAAGGTGATCGAACCGGCCCACACCAGCACAAAAAACGCCGCCGCAACCCGGCTAACCGGACGATCCTTGGCTGCATCTGCCAAGGCCCGATGTTCAGCCATAATTTCCGGAGGGATCATCTTCACGACCAAGGCGATGCCGAGCGGCAGAATGATCAAGTCGTCCAGATACCCGACTACCGGAATGAAATCTGGAATTAGATTAATGGGTGAGAGCGCATAGGCGGCGACGGCGAGAGCGACTGCCTTCGCATACCATGGGACGCGGGGATCGCGGGCAGCTAGATAAAGAGCGTGCGCATCCCGCTTGATGAGCCGCGCCCATTGCTTCCATTTTTTCAACATTGATTATGGCTGCCGAAGTTGACGGCCTCTTAAGTATCGTCTGGGCGCTTACTTTGAGGCATTTAATTCCAGATTTTGACCCGGGAAACTGAACTTTGATAAACAAAAAACCCCGCGTCGGCCGGGGGGGGCGAACGCGGGGATACTTGGGGTTCGATGGGGGATCGAACATTTAGATAAGCGCGGAATGTGAAATTCGTTCCTATTGCAGAGTTAAATCGTACCGCGATTTGCTGCTTTGGGGGGCTATCATGTCGTCCCAGTCACCGTTCCACTTTGAATTTAAAGGGCTGTAGGCCATCGTGATTGACTGGGGAACAATCGGCAAATTTCACCGTTACGTCTTTTTTAAAGGAGGATGCAATGGCTGATGGATCAAGTGGCGGAATTGGAATTTGGGAGTTATCGTCGGGGCGGTTATCGTAGCTGCCGTGGGTATGTTCTTGGTGATGGGACCAATCAGCGGTGGCGCAAAGACCACAGGGGTCACAATCACGGTACCCGGCAAGTAAAATAAATGCCCCGCCTCAGCGGGGCATTTTCGTTTGCCATGCCGGAACAATGACGACGAGAGCAAGTTGGCTTTCGCAAATCGGAGGCTGAGATGTCGCGTTTGGGAATGATCTGGTTAGTAGCAAGTGTGCTTGCGAGTTTCCTCGCGGCAATGTCGCTTTCCGCACACGCTGAGAGCGAGTCATTTGCCACCATTGCACTAGGCTATGCACTGAGCCAAGATCAGTCACAAATGCAGTTCCAACCAACTACTCCAAAGCGCATTCGTGCGCCCGAGTCGGCATTTTGTGTTCGTACGTGCGATGGCCGGTATTTTCCAGCACCTGTCAGCGATAATTCAAGTCGTGCGAATTCATGTAAAAGTCTATGCCCAGCAAGCGAGACGAAGGTATATTCCAGTTCTTCCATCGATGATGCGGCTGGCCGAGATGGAAAATCATATTCCAAGCTGAGCAACGCTTACCGCTATCGCAACGAGCTGGTCACTGGATGTACTTGTAACGGCAAATCCAGCGTCGGTCTTGCATCAGTGAAGATCGAAGATGATCCGACGCTTCGAAAAGGCGATCTTGTTGCTAGCGATGTTGGACTGCAAGTTGCGACACGCAGTTTCGATAGAAAAGGAGAACCCGTTCGGTTGTCCCAAAGTGTCAGGTCAATAAAGGTTGGGGCGGCACAATAGCTTAGACGTTCGCGAGTATAATTCTTGTTGCGCAGACGATTGCAATTCTAGCCGCAGTCGAACCCGCGCCCAACCGATTGATCGGCACCGTCCGCACTTCGTGATAATCGACGGCGGGAAAAATGATAACGGCTCCGGCTAGTATAATGGGGCGCTAGTCCGGAGCCGCCGACGTGAGGTGCATTCGATAAAAAACACCGTCCATCGGTGATAGTTACGTACAAAATCCCGGGACGTTGCAGTGGCCTAATATGGAACTCCGAAATAGGACAGCGCATGGAGAGGGTGCTGGCCGGTTTTGGAAAGGTGGTGAGTTTAAACGAACTCATTTGTGCCATCCCAACAGGGCTTAGGATCGCGTAGCGGTCATCGTCAGCCTCGGGAACCTCCGGGGCTTTCAGAGCTTCTACTTGCAGCCGCGAATAACGCGGATTCAAGGAGGAGACCGTTACATGAAGCGAGCTTTGTTCATAGGATTCGCCGCCTGCGCTTTTGCGCTTGCTCCCGTGCTATCCGCATCGGCTATGCCGATTGCTTCGCCCAATGCCTCCGTCACATCCGAAGGCTCCGTCCTTTTGGTCAAGGGCGGACACGGTCATGGTGGCGGACATATGGGGCGTGGTAATCGCGGACGGCATCTTGGCTGGACACGCGGCCGCCATCGCGGTTGGCGCTAAAAAAGATCGATGGGGCCGCCTTTAGTTGGCGGCCCCTTTCGTTTCCGACCTTCTCGAGCGTTCAACTGCCGATGGAACAATCCAAAGTTAGTGCCGTTGTATGATGGTGAAATCCATCACCCGCTTAAATTGATCGCTAGTGCAATTAGTTCTTGCACTGTGAATTTTGCTAAATTTCTATCACAAATGGAGCGTATCATGGCAGTCGCACGCGTTAGCGAACTTATATCCGCATCCACGAAAAGCTTTGAAGATGCAGTGCAAGTCGGGGTGTCCCGCGCGGTCGAGACACTTAAGAATGTTGAAGGTGTCTGGGTCGCCAATCAGAAATGCGTCGTAAAGGATGGAAAGGTTGTTGAATACCGCGTCAACTTGAAGGTCACCTACATTCTCACTTGATGATCTAGTAAGACCTAACCCTCGCTCGCATATGACAACCCCGGTGTTCAGGCACCGGGTTTTTGCGTAGATACAACTCGTTGCGAGCCACGCTGCGGTCCGCTTACGGCATTGCCGACCTGTGATCAAACCAACTGACGAGACCGTGTATTCGAATTGGGATGGCAAGCAGATCGCTGAGACAGACTGATGATAAATCGCCGAATTTTACTGATGCGCCACGCTGAGAAGACTGGCGATCCTATGGATCCCCATCTTTCGCAGGATGGTTATGCTCGGGCAGAGAAACTTGCCGACTACATTCCCTCCGCGTTTGGCGCCCCAATTTTCTTGTTGCGTCTTCAATCTCCAAGCACAGCGCTAGATGTATCGAGACCATCAAGCCGCTTTCGACGAAAACGGGAGTTTTGATCGATGCAACATATGCTGATCAAGACTATGGCGCTCTCGGCATCCAACTATTATCACAGCCGCATTACACGGTGGAGGGCGCGTTGGTTGTAGTGTGTTGGCATCACGGCAACATTCCATCTATGGCACATGCGCTGAGAGCGCCACGGGGCAGCTATCCTGATCCTTGGGATGCTCAAGTTTTCAATCAGATTGTCATACTAAAATATTCGAGTACCGAGTCGCCCGAAGTTCAATTGCTGACAGAGCCATTTTAAAAAAGCTATGCGATGGCTGCTTGTGGCACAAATCAGACGTGACACGCCATCGATCAATGTCAGCTATTGATGGGAAAACGGACTTAGCGCGAGTGCTCCGGCAGTTTGTCCGGAGAAAGATTTGCCGCGCTAAATTCCATAATCGCAGCTACCGTTCGCGCCTTTAAGCCGTCAACACGTTAACGAAAAGCACACCGAGGCACCCAAACAACAAGATTGTGCCGGCAACCAGGGACAAGCTCGGAAATAGATATGCAAAAAAGGCGGCAAGTGCGACGATCCCCATAATCGCAAGTGCAAGCCAACCATCGTCCACAAAAAGTGCGGCCACCGGGCGGATAAGACTCATCATCGTGGTCATTGCAGGACCGCCTTGCTAGGGCGACGCTTTATGGCGACCGCCAAAAGTGCGACAAGAAGAAACAATGCGGCGAAAACAATGATTGTGATATCTTCACCGGGCCAAAAAACCCCAAGACCTTCCCCGATCCAAAACACCCCAAAGGCGGACAACATTACACCAACGGTGAACTTGAGTGTGTTTTCGGGGACTCGCGCAAGCGGCTTATGGACGACGAGCCCGGCGACGGCAACCAGGAAGCAAGCCGCGATTGCGCCGATACTTGCAGGAATGATCAACCCGCGTCCCGAGCCTACTGCAATCACGATGAAGACGACTTCTAGGCCTTCCAGAACCACGGCCTTGAAGCTCGCGAGAGCTGCAAACCAGTCGAGCCGAGCTTCGCGGCGGCGTCCTTGCTCACGCAAGTCCGCCGTCTCGGTCGCATAGAGTATTGTTTCGTCACGAAGCGGAATAACGCCCGCGGCGCGAAGGATTGCTTTTCGCAGCCAGCGCATACCAAACAGCAGAAGCAGAACCCCGATCGCAAGCTGCAAAAAGCGTAGCGGAACGCGATCGAGCAGCGGGCCAAGCGCAAGTACTATGAGCACAAGCAATGCCAGCCCAGCGAGTGCGCCAAGTCCCGCCGGCCGCCAGCCGCGAACAAGTCCCTACCGCAAGCACGATTGTCAGAGCTTCAACGGCTTCGACAAGCGAACTAAGGAAGGCTGCAGAGATGGCTGGCGCAGCAACCGTCCATGTCATCATCGTCTGATCCTTCGGGGCTCATTGTAGTTCACTGCGGAAGCGCAATCGACGCGTGGTCTACGTCGCTTTTAGCCAAGCGCTTTCGGCCGGAGGTTTTTTTGCCGATTTATGGGTGCTTCTCATTCTTAGCAGCTCGGAATTCAGCAGTTATTGCTTCCTTCTCACACATATACGCTCCACGTTTCGTGTTGCCATACTCCCTGCCGCCGCTGAAATGATAGATTTTCGAATTTAGATTGGCCCAAATGACTGTGTCCGCGGAGCAATGCGCCTTGGCTTGAGCTTCGTTTGCAAACTCTCCTACTTTGAGCGTCGCTTCGGTTGCTGACGGCGCGGGAGTAGTTACAGGCTTAGGCGCCGCGACCGGGGTTGGTTTCTGAGTTGGCGGTGGTGCGATCGGCGTTGGAGCAGCAGCGGTAGTTGTAGGAGCTGCTTGTTTTGCTGGAGTAGCAACAGCTGGGGCTGAACCGCCTCTGCATTGATCGACATAAGCCTTTTCCGTTATGCCTTTGGTTTGCATCCCCGCTTTGTCCGCTCTCCATTCTGCGGTGCAATCTTTTGCGGTCTTTTTTCCTACCGTAGCGCCAGATTGTTTTGGCGCAGATGATGACGGCGGCGCCGATGCACTTGGCTTCGAAGACGGTACGGTTGCGGCGGGCTCGGAGTCATTTTTACATTTATCGACGTAGGCTTTTTCGGTGACACCCTTCGCCTGCATGCCGGCTTTGTCCGCTCTCCACTCGGCCGTACAATCTTTCGCAGTCTTAGCCTCTGACTGCGATGAAATTGCAATTCCACAAAAGACGATCGCTGATAAAAGAAGTCCAATTTCCTTTTTCATATTTGCCTCTAACAGCTGTCTGCTTTGTGAATATAAATCACGTGTCAGTTACGTGCATTAATTCTGATGGAATTTTCTAGAGCGAAGTTGTTGTTGAAATTAGAAACGTCCGCCTCTTCGTACGAGGCGCACAATCAGTAAAAGTATGATGGCACCGATCGCGGAATAGATAATTTCCGAAACAATCCCCGATCCGATATGCAAGCCAAGCCGGGGAAACAACAAACTTGCGACGAAGGCACCCGCGATTCCGATGAGTATATCGCCAACGATCCCGAATCCCGTGCCTCGGACGATCTGCCCTGCGAGCCAACCTGCAACTAGGCCGACAAGTAGGATGACAACGATGCTTTCGCCAGATATTTGCATTTGCAATTTTCCCTGTGGTCATGTGAATTAGACATGCGGCGTAAGTTCGAAGAGCGTTACGTAACGAAGACGCCAGATCGAGCTTAGTTCCAAAAAATTCATGCTTCCAGACAATAGGGGTCGGTTTGCGCCTAATTATTGGAGCAAAGTCGCCCCTTCATCGAAATGTCCTGCTGCGATGCACTCAGACCGTGTCGGTTAGGGAATTACTGGAGATCCACTTGGGAGGGGGATGCCGCTGTCGCCAGCCACTGACCTGACCGGGCTTTCTTGGACCAAGCATTGTGATAGAATGTCTTTGAAAGGAGCTTTGGAAATGCCGAAGTAGAGGTTCAGCGCAGAGCAGATCGTGGTGGTGCTGCGTCAGATCGAAGTGTTGTTGTCGCAGGGCAAGTCGCCGCCGGTGGCGTGCCGGGAAGCCGGGATATCGCAACAGAGTTATTATCGCTGGCGCAAGGAATACGGTG
>JBBRGE010000004.1:0-20747 GCA_038241045.1 Hyphomicrobiales bacterium
CCACCGAAGCCGTGAAGGCCTTCGTGGTGAAGAAGGATCCGAACCTGACGGCGCAGGACGTCATCAAATTCGCCGCCACTGAGCTGACCAACTACAAGGTGCCGAAGCACGTAGAGTTCAGGACGGAATTGCCGAAGACCAATGTGGGCAAAATTCTCCGCCGCGAACTGCGGGATGAGAAGCCGAAGGCGGCAGCGGCGGCGAGCTGAGGTTTCAATTTTCGTCTTTGCGAGGAACGATAGCGACGAAGCAATCCAGTCTTTTGTCGCCTGGATTGCTTCGCTTCGCTCGCAATGACGGGATACATGCCATGCTCCAACCCCTCCCCTCTCCCGCCGATGTCTTTTCGTTCTGGCGTCACGCTGGAAAAGAACGCTGGTGGGCGAAGGACGATGCCTTCGACACCGTGATCCGCGCGCGTTTTCAAGGAACGTGGCAAGCCGCGCGCGATGGTAAACTTGCGTCATGGCAAGCAAGCGACGACGGGGCGCTGGCGCTTGTGATTGTGCTCGATCAATTTCCGCGCAACATGTTTCGCGGCACGCCGAAAATGTTTTCGACCGACACCATGGCGGCAGCGGTCGCAGAGCGCGCCATTGCGGAGGGACGCGATGCGCGGATCGAAAATTCGCTGCTGCAATTTCTCTACATGCCATTCATGCACATCGAAAGCGAAGCCGGTCAGGCGCGCAGCGTCGAGTTATTCGAGAAACTTGGCGATGCCTACAATTTGAAGTTTGCGAAGGAACACGCCGACATCATCACGCGCTTCGGCCGTTTTCCCCATCGCAACGCGACGCTCGGTCGCGCCACCACGCCGGGCGAAGCGGCGTATTTGAAAGACGGCGGCTTTGCGGGCTAACGACGGTAACGCTTGACCTGCCACCCAACCAATTCTTAACGAATCCTTGCTAACCCAAAACCCCGCCGCCTCGCGCGGGGCTTTGGGTTGGACACTCACTTCATGGCCGTGGTGGAAACGCAGAACGTCTCGATCGCAGGCTTTGTGCAGCGGCTGCGCGATCTGCTGTCCTCCAACAGCGATGCGTCGCTGACCAAGCGCCTAGCCGGAACTGTCTTTATCATTCGCGTGCTGAGCGCGGGCCTCGCCTATTTTTCGCAGGTGCTGCTGGCGCGCTGGATGGGCGGCTCGGAATACGGCGTCTATGTCTATGTCTGGACCTGGGTGCTGTTACTCGGCAGCGTGCTCGATTTCGGCATTGCGGTCGGCGCGCAGAAAATCATTCCCGAATATCGCACTGGAAACCAACTGGCTTTGCTGCGCGGCTTTCTGTCGGGCAGCCGGTGGATTACGCTTGCGGCCTCTACATTCGTCGCGCTGGTCCTCGCGGGGCTGGTGAAGATTCTCTCGCCCTGGATCGGTGCCAATGAGACCGTTCCGCTTTATATCGGATGTCTCATACTGCCGGCATTCGTCGTCGCCAACACGCAGGACGGCATCGCGCGTTCGCACGACTGGATGCGGCTCGGTCTCATGCCGCAGTTCATCGTGCGGCAGACACTCATTATCGGATTCACTGCGGGCGCTGTAGTTCTCAGCATGACGCTCGATGCGACGGCAGCGATGGTCGCGAGCGCTGCTGCGGTGTGGATCGCAATGCTCGGGCAATTGATCGTTCTCAATCGTCGCCTCGGCAGGACCGTCAAGCCCGGCCCGAAAGATTACGACGTGCGCGGCTGGCTGACGGTGTCGCTGCCGATCATGATGGTCGAAGGTTTTTATCTGCTGCTGTCTTATGTCGACGTGCTGGTACTGCAGCAGTATCGGTCATCGGAAGAAGTCGGCATTTATTTCGCGGTGGTGAAGACGCTGGCGCTGGTGTCGTTCATTCACTACGCGATGTCGGCCACGACCGCGCACCGTTTCAGCGAGTCTCACGCATCCGGCGACCAGGAGCGGCTGTCGGCCTACATCGCGCATGCGATCAAATGGACGTTCTGGCCCTCGCTCGCCGCGACCATCGTTTTGCTCGCCTTCGGCAAGCCCTTGCTGTGGCTGTTCGGCGAGAAATTCACCGCGGGCTACGGCATCATGTATGTGGCGGCGATTGGTCTCATCGTGCGCTCGGCAATCGGGCCGGTCGAGCGGCTGCTCAACATGCTCGGCCTGCAGAACATGTGCGCGCTGGCTTACGCGCTGGCGTTCATCGTCAATCTCGTGCTGTGCATCATGCTGGTGCCGAGTTACGGCGGCTACGGCGCGGCGGCGGCGACCTCGATTGCGCTGGTGTTCGAGACCATTCTGCTGTTCTGGATCACGCGCCGGAAGCTCGGCTTCCATGTTTTGGCGTGGGGGAAGAAATCCTGATCGCTAATTCCGCATGACCTGATCCGAAAACCGGTTCCCACTTTTCGGGGTCATGCGGCGGTCCACCCGCCATCGATCGACAAATTCGTGCCGGTGATCTGCGCTGCGTCGTCACCGCATAAAAACAGCGCCAGTGCGGCGACCTGCTCGGACGTGACGAACTCCTTGGTCGGCTGCGCTTCAAGCAGCACGTCATTGATGACCTGCTCTTTCGTGAGGTTGCGCGCCTTCATGGTGTCGGGAATTTGTTTTTCGACCAGCGGCGTCCAGACATACCCCGGCGAAATGCAGTTACAGGTGATCTTGAAGGTCGCAAGCTCAAGCGCAACGGTCTTGGTCAGACCCGCGATGCCATGTTTCGCCGACACGTAGGCCGACTTGAAAGGCGAGGCGACCAGCGAGTGAGCGGACGCCGTGTTGATGATGCGGCCCCAGCCGCGTTTTTTCATGCCGGGTACGGCGGCGCGGATGCCATGAAACGCCGATGATAAATTGATCGCAATGATCGCGTCCCACTTGTCGATGGGGAATTCCTCGACAGGAGAGACAAACTGAATGCCCGCATTGTTCACCAGCACGTCGCAGGAGCCGTGGGTTTTCTCAGCCAAAGCGATCATCTCGGCGATTTCCGCAGGCTTGGTCATGTCAGCAGGCGAATGAACGCACTTGACCTTGAAATCGGTCTCGATGGCCTTGCGTTCTTTCTCGATGTCGGCGGGCGCACCCATGCCGTTGATGACGATGTTGGCGCCTGCGCCTGCAAATGCGCGCGCGTAGGCGAGACCAATGCCACTGGTCGAACCGGTCACGACCGCCGTCTTACCTGAAAGAGTACCCATCGCCGTCTCCTGTTACTGCTTGATGTGTCGCGAACCGTCTCGTGAGCCGTCTTGGCTTAGATCGTAAGTCACCATCGTCTCGCCGGATTGCAGGCGCGTCAGCCATTCGGGATGCGCCATCGAGGCGTAGACATCGCGATCACCGGCCGTCCAGTGTTCGCTCATCGCAAGCCGCGAGAAATCATAGTCCTTAGAGGACGCCTCATGCGTCTTGCTGCGATAGATCAGGTGAACCACCGTCACGGTGTTTTCCTTGGCTGCTTCGTTGAGCGTTGTGACCAGCGGGTCGTCCTTGAAACTTTCAGGGAGCTTGGCGATCAGCGCACGCACCGCGAGCTTGGCGTCGTGAATCTTCTTTGCCTTGTCGGTGTTCATGCGGGTGCGGCTGGAAAAGCGAATGTCCTTTTCGCGCTCGGCTGCCTCCATCAGCGTCTGCGGCAACTCTCCGCGCGCGCTGAACAAGTCGATCTGGAAGATCAGAAGATCCCGCGCGGTTTCCATATCGAGCACGTAATCCAGCGGCGTGTTGGACGAGATGCCGCCATCCCAATAATGCTCGCCCTCGATCTCGATGGACGGGAATCCCGGGGGCAGCGCGCCGGACGCCATGATGTGTTCAGGACCGATGGTCTTGCCGAGTTTCTTGAATTCGACATTGTCGAAATAGCGAAAATTGCCGCTCGTGACACCCACCGCGCCGACGCTGAGTCTCGTCTTGCAACTGTTGACGAGATCGAAATCGACAACTTTTTCAAGCGTCGCGCGCAACGGCGCGGTGTCATAATAGCTCTGCGATTGCGGCGATCCCTGCGGCCACCAAGGTGCCGGCGGAACGCGCGGCGTAAAAAATCCGGGAACACCGAACGTCGCGACCAGCGCCGCACTCGTCTCGTTAAACGCCGAACGCGCGTGATCGTTCTGCACGAAGCCTGACCACGGCATGGGAGACGCCGACGAAACCGTCTCCCAGAATTCCTTCAAGCGTCCGATGCGTTTTTCGCGCGGGTTGCCGGCGATGATTGCCGCATTGATCGCGCCGATGGATATGCCCGCGATCCATTCCGGCTCGAAATCGTGATGGCACAGCGCCTGATAGGCACCGGCCTGATACGAGCCGAGCGCGCCGCCGCCCTGCAGGACGAGAACGCGCTGCGCCAGCGCGGGCGGTGTCGCGGGTTTGGAATCGAAGTCGCCTGAACTCATGAAAACTGCTTGATAATGTAGCGGCGCAGATACCGTGGCGGCTCGGCGTGTCGGCGTCAATTGCCTATCGGGCGCAGCCTGTCACGCGGGCGTTATCTAGCTGCGGGCAGGCTCGGCGAGGATCAGCGTCCAAAAAACTTTGTATTTGGAGTTTGGCGCATAAGCCGCCGCGATGCCCATTTTTGTGACACCGGTTGCGAGCATGTTGGCCTTGTGCGACGGCGAGTCCCGCCATCCCGAAAACGCTTCGGCCAGCGTGTGATACCCCGCCCCCACATTCTCGACCGCCTTCGCGGCCTTATAGCCCGACGATTTGAGACGCTTGTCGAGCGGACCGGCGACGTTGTGATCGAGTTTGTTCTTGGCGGCCATCGCCTGCGATTGCGCTTCGGCCAATCGCATCAACTCAGGATCGACCTGTACGGCACCGAGGGCATTGTTCTGGCGAAACCCGGAAATCATTGAGGCTGCGACGGGGGCGTCCAGCTTGGCATCGGCGCTGGCCATGCTGAGATAGAACGCCGGCTGCTCGGTGGATTCGCGATCGCCCGCGCATCCGCCCAACGCCATAACGCCCATCATGGCGCAAATCACAAACCGCATGTTCGTAAGACCCCGTTCCAGCAGCAGTTGTTGCACATCAACAGTGGCTGAAAGGTGAACGAAATCGCAATTTGCCGTCAGGAACCGGCGGGGAAAAGTCGATATCGGCGCGGTTGCAGGCTCACGACGTCGCCGGGTTTGAGATCGCGGTCGCGCGGGGCATCGATCTCGACGAGCGTTTCCTCCGCGCCGTTATGCAGCGCAATGTCGGCGCGCTGGGTCGGCCCGAAAGCGCGGACATGCTTAACATCGCCCTCGAACACGCCGGTGCCGGGCGCGACGATAGCTGCATCGTGGCGGCGAATGAAAAGCTGCGATGGACCCGAGACGGCATCGCGCAGGTCGAGATTGAGCACCTTGCCATTGAGCCGGACCTTGCCGTCGCTGATTTCCACCGGCAGCATGATGGACTCGCCGATGAAACCGTGAACGAACGCGGTGGCCGGATTGTCGTAGACTTCGCCCGGCGTGCCGATCTGTTCGATCTTGCCGCGGTCCATCACCACGATGCGGTTGGCGACTTCCAGCGCCTCTTCCTGATCGTGCGTGACGAACAGCGAGGTGACGTGAATTTCTTCGTGCAACTGACGCAGCCACTGGCGCAGTTCCTTGCGGACCTTGGCGTCGAGCGCACCGAAAGGCTCGTCGAGCAGAAGGATGCGCGGCTCAATGGCGAGCGCACGCGCGAGCGCGATGCGCTGGCGTTGCCCGCCAGACAGTTGGCTGGGATAGCGATCCCGCAGCCAGTCGAGTTGGACCAGATCGAGAAGTTCTTTTACGCGCGCTTTGATTTGATCTTCGGACTTGCGGATCGCACGCGGCTGCACGCGCAGACCGAACGCGACGTTCTCGAACACACTCATGTGACGAAACAGCGCGTAATGCTGAAACACGAAGCCGACGTGACGTTCGCCCGCACCGCGCTCCAGCGCGCTTTCGCCGTCGAAAATCACCGAACCTGAGTCAGGCCAATCCAGGCCCGCGATGATGCGCAGCAACGATGTCTTGCCCGACCCCGACGGGCCAAGTAGCGCGACAAGTTCACCGGTCTCGACCTTCAGATTGACGTCGTCGAGCGCCGCGAACGCGCCGAACGTCTTTACGATGTTGCGAACTTCAATCGTCACGCGCCAATTGTCCTTGCTCCAAACGGCTTTCGAGTACGATCTTGATGATGAGGGTGACCAGCGCAAGGAACGCCAGCAGCGACGCAATCGCGAACGACGCCACGAACTGGTATTCGTTATAAAGAATCTCGACCAGCAGCGGCATGGTGTTGGTCTCGCCGCGGATATGTCCGGACACCACAGACACCGCGCCGAACTCGCCCATCGCGCGCGCGTTGCATAACAGCACGCCGTAAAGAATGCCCCATTTGATATTCGGCAGCGTGACGCGCACGAATGTGCGCAGTCCAGATGCACCGAGCGAAATCGCCGCCTCTTCCTCCTGCGTGCCCTGCTCCTGCATCAGCGGGATCAATTCGCGCACCACGAACGGAAACGTCACGAAGGTCGTCGCCAGTGCTATGCCGGGAATTGCGAACAGAATTTCCACGTCGTGCGCCAGCAGCCAAACGCCGAAATAGCCTTGCGCGCCGAATAGCAGCACGAATACCAGACCGGAAATCACCGGGCTTACCGAAAACGGCAGATCGATCAGCGTGATAAGAAATGTCTTGCCGGGGAAATCGAACTTGGTGATCGCCCATGCGGCGGCGACGCCGAACACCAGATTGATTCCGACGGAAATCGCCGCGACTGCCAGTGTCAACCGGATCGCCGACAGCGCCTCGCCATCGGAGAGCGCGCCGAGATAGGCCGTGATGCCCTTCGAGAATGCCTGCGTGAACACCACGACCAGCGGCAGCACGACGAAAATCGTGAGAAACGTCACCGCAATGCCGATCAGCGTATAGCGCACGAACTTCGGCTCGGTTCGTACCTCATGCGCGGAATCTGATTTGATCCTGTTGATGGTCATGCGCGCGGCTCAGTAAGCTGCGGCCGCGCCGCGGGTCTGAGCCCAGCGCTGGATGCGGTTAATCGCAAAGATGATCGTAAACGACACCAGCAGCATGATGACCGCGATGGCGGTTGCATCTGCATAGCGGAATTCCGAAAGACGAATCACGATCAGCAGCGGCGCGATCTCGGAGACATTCGGCAGATTGCCCGCGATGAAAATCACCGACCCGTATTCGCCGACGGCGCGCGCAAACGCCAATGCAAATCCGGTCAGGATCGCAGGCGTGAGGCTCGGGAGAATCACGCGGGTAATAATGTCCCATCGCGATGCGCCGAGGCTGGCAGCGGCTTCCTCGACTTCGATTTCGAGATCGATCAGCACCGGCTGCACCGTGCGCACCACGAATGGAAATCCGATGAAGATCATCGCCACGAAAATGCCGATAGGCGTGAACGCCACTTTAATGCCGAGTTCGGCCAGCAGCGCGCCAAGCCAGCCTTTTTGTGCGAACAACGCCGTCAACGCCACACCAGCCACAGCGGTCGGAAGCGCGAAGGGAATATCGACGATGGCGTCAAAGGTGCGCCGCCCCGGAAATTTGTAGCGCACCAGAACCCACACAATAATCATGCCCATAACCAGATTGACGATGGCGGCGGCGAACGCGAGACCGAATGATATCTTCAGAGCGTTGAGCGTGCGGCGACTGGTGAGAATTCCCCAGAACTGGTCGAGCGACAGTTCGAACGTTTTGAGAAAAAGGCCCGCAAGCGGAACCAGCACGATGATCGACAGCCACATCAGGGTCAGCCCCATGGTGAGACCGAACCCCGGCAAGGTTCTCTGTCGTCTTGAAGCTGCGCTCATTAAGTCCCCAATTTCATCGTCGTCCCGTTTGTTCATGACCGGGATAAATCCGGCCATCACGAAAACAAACTCCCCAACAGTTAAGTTACTTCCTTCAGTTCTTGTAAATCTGATCGAACACACCGCCCTCGCCGAAGTGCGTCTTCTGCGCCTTGGTCCAGCCGCCGAACACGTCGTCGATGGTGAACAGATCGACTTTAGCAAATGAGTCCGCATATTTTTCGCCGACAGACGCGTCGCGCGGCCGGTAGAAATTTCGCGCGGCAATTTCCTGGCCCTGCGGCGTGTACCAATATTTCAGATAGGCTTCGGCGGCGGCGCGCGTGCCTTTCTTGTCGGCAACCGAATCGACAACAGCTATCGGCGGTTCCGCAAGAATAGAGAGCGGCGGCGCGACAATCTCGACTCTGTCCTTGCCGAATTCCTTGACCGCGAGAAACGCCTCGTTCTCCCATGCCAGCAGCACATCGCCAACGCCGCGTTCGACGAAGGTCACGGTCGAACCCCGCGCGCCAGTATCGAGCACCGGCACGTTCTTGTAGATGTCGCCGACAAACCGCTTCGCCTTCTCCTCGGAACCGAATTTCTTTAACGCATAACCCCAAGCCGCGAGATAATTCCAGCGCGCGCCACCGGAGGTTTTCGGGTTCGGCGTGATGACCTGCACGCCCTTCTTGATGAGGTCATCCCAGTCTTTAATTCCTTTCGGATTTCCCTTGCGCACCAGAAACACGATCGTCGATGTATAGGGGGACGAATTCTGCGGCAGCCGCGTTTGCCAGTCTTTGGCGAGCATTCCCTTATTCGCGATGGCGTCGATGTCGTAAGCGAGCGCAAGCGTCACGACGTCAGCCTTCAAGCCGTCGATTACAGACCGCGCCTGCGAACCCGATCCGCCATGTGACTGTTTGATCTCGATGCTCTTGCCGGTGTCTTTCCGATAGGCACTCGCGAAGGATTTGTTGAAATCGGAATACAGCTCGCGCGTCGGATCGTAGGACGCGTTGAGCAGCGTGACATCCGCGGCGAGTGCGGAGCTTGTGAAGGCACCCGCCAAAACCAAACCCGCAACGAAGGGAACTGCGCGACGAAGCATCTTAGTCTCCATTCGGGTTGACGGCATCGTTGTCGTCAGAGGAGCGCTGAAAATCGTGAAGACGCATGTTCAAGTCAACGGAACCGGATTTCGTTCTTCGATACCAAAAAGACACAAACGTTCTGATGAAAACTTGGTTCTCGGAAAATAACGGTTTTGAAATTATTTCGCGATTTCGGTTGCGACATGAATACCGCATTCGATCTTATCCCGATCGCGCCAGCGGCCTGCACGCGGGTCCTCGCCGGGTTTCGTTCGCGTCGTGCAAGGCATACAGCCGATTGAGCTAAATTCCGATGCGACCAATGGATGCGGCGGAAGATTTAGTTTTGAATAAAGTGCTTCAAGTTGCTGCGGCGTCACATTGGCCAGCGGATTGAATTTCAATCGTTCGCCATCAGCTTCCACCACCGGGATGGATGCGCGGTCGCCGCCCTGAAAACGTTTGCGGCCATTGATCCATGCGGCAAACGGCTGCAGCGCGCGCGCCAGCGGCTCGACCTTGCGGATGAAGCAGCATTGATCGGGATCTGAAAACCACAGATCGCGATCCTTGTCCTCATACGCAAGATCTTCGTCGAGCGGATGGACGGTGCGCACGTCTTTCAATCCGAGCGATGCCGTCAACGTGTCGCGATAGGCGAGCGTTTCTTCGAACAGCCAGCCGGTATCGAGAAACACGATTGGGATTGCCGGGTCGACGTCCGCGGCGATTTTCAGAAGTCCTGCGGATTCGCTGCCAAATGATGAAACGACCGCGAGTTTCTCGCGTCCGACTTCATGCAGCGCTGTCGCAATGATTTCTGCCGGCGACGCACGGCTCAGATCGCGGTCGAGCGATTGCGCCTGCGCAGCGATGAGCGAAGACACCGGTTGCGTAGGGAACTGCGACAGAAAGGATTGACCGGTTCCGCTCACGATCCCGCGCCTTCCGGCATCCGCATCAGGCGGCGGTGAAACGCCGTGACCCGGCCATCGCCGGTCGGCTGATAGAACACCGAGAAGCGATGTGAGGCTTCGGCAAAAGCCTTGGCGTCGGAATCTTTTTTCACCTCGAACGAATCGAAGCCTGTGCGCAGCATGAACATGAATTGGTCGCGCAGCACCTGGCCGGTTGCACGCAACTCGCCTTTGTATGCGTAACGTTCGCGCAACAGCCGCGCCTGCGAGTAAGCGCGTCCGTCGCGGAAAATCGGAAACACCAGTGCCACAACGGCGAGTTTCGCCAGATGCAGCACCAGTTCGTCGATGTCGCGATTGTTCGGCCAGATCACGCCGGTTTTCGCTTTACGCGACAACGCCGCATCGATGTTTGCCAGCAATCGCTCCGCTGGGATCAGCACTGCGCCATCGGCCGGGATTTCCGCGTCGTCTGCCAGATGCACAAATTCGTCGGCGACGATGGCGCCGCCTTTAACGAGTGGCATAGACCCGCTCCTTAAAGGGTTCGACGCCGAGGCGTTTCACAGCGTCGATGAAAAGCTCCTGCGGACGCTGGCGCAGCGCCAGGTAAGCCTCGACAATATCCTCGACCACATCGGCGACCTGATCGTAGGGCACAGCGGGGCCAACGAGATCGCCGAGCCTGGCTTTTTCATCGGCGCGGCCACCGATTGTGATCTGATAGAATTCTTCGCCGTTCTTTTCAACGCCGAGAATCCCGATATGGCCGACGTGATGATGCCCGCAGGCATTGATGCAGCCTGAAATGTTGACGTGGAGCTTGCCGATCAGATTTGCGGTTTCGAGATTAGCAAAACGTCGCGTGATTTCCTGCGCAATGGGAATCGAGCGCGCATTGGCGAGCGAACAATAATCGAGGCCGGGACAGGCGATGATGTCCGACACCAAATTGACGTTGGGCGTGGCGACACCGATTTTGTCGAGCGCGCGCCATAATGCCGGCAAATCGCGCTTGGCGACATTCGGCAACGCGAGATTTTGCTCATGGCCGACGCGAATTTCGCCGAACGAATATTCTTCGGCAAGGTCTGCAATCGCATCCATCTGCTCGGCCGTGGCGTCGCCCGGCGGTCCGCCGACCGGTTTCAGTGACAGCGTGACGATGGCATAGCCCTGCACCTTATGCTCGAAAGTGGAATTCTTACGCCATGCTTCGAATTTCGGGTCGTGCGCCGCCTTCTTCAACTCGTCCGGCATGTTCGGGAGATTTTCGTAAGCCGGATATGAGAAGCGCGAACGAATATCCTCGATCTCAGCGTCGTCGAGCGCCAAAGCGCCGTCGCGCATCTGCGTCCACTCTTCCTCGACCTCCTGCCTGAACTTCTCGATGCCGAGTTCGTGGACCAGAATTTTGATGCGCGCTTTGTAGATATTGTCGCGACGGCCGTATTGATTGTAGACGCGCAAGATTGCCTCGACATAACTCAATATGTCGCGGTGAGAAACGAATTCGCTGATGGTCTTGCCGATGAACGGCGTGCGGCCGAGCCCGCCGCCGACCAAAACTTCGAATCCGGTTTCGCCTTGCGCGTTCTTATAAATGCGCAGGCCAATGTCATGGACCTTGATGGCCGCGCGATCGTGCTCCGACGCCGTGATGGCGAATTTAAACTTGCGCGGCAGGAATGAGAATTCCGGGTGAAGCGTCGTGTACTGCCGCAGGATTTCCGCCCAGATGCGCGGGTCCTCGACCTCATCCGGGACGACGCCAGCCCACTGGTCCGCCGTGACATTGCGCGTGCAGTTGCCAGAGGTCTGCATCGCGTGAATGCCGACCTCGGCCAGATCCGCCAGTGCGTCGGGCAATTCGGCGAGCTTGATCCAGTTGAACTGGATATTCTGCCGCGTGGTAAAATGGCCATAGCCGCGGTCGTATTTGCGCGCAACATCGGCCAGCGCGCGCATCTGTTGGGATGACAGCGTACCGTAGGGAATCGCAACGCGCAGCATATAGGCGTGCAATTGCAGATAGACGCCGTTCATCAGACGCAACGACTTGAATTCATCCTCAGTCAATTCGCCGGACAGACGCCGCGCGACCTGACCGCGAAATTCAGTGACGCGTTCGTTGACGATGGTGCGATCGAGTTCGTCGTAGGCGTACATGGCGAAGATGCCTTAAGCGGAAAGCGGGAGCGGAAAAGTGGTGCCGCGCACGCGGATTTGTTCGCGCAGATTGCCGGGTGCGATGCTGCCAGCGTCGCTGATCTCAACCGGCGCGATATAGGCCCCGACCGCGCCAACATCGTCGGCGGCGGCTTCGGCCAATAATTTACGCGCGTTATCGACCGTGCTGACCACCTTGGCGTCAGCAAGATCGTCGGACCACCTGTCCGAGCTGCGCCAGATCACAATGCCATCGCTGGTGCGATTGGCAGTGACGACGGAAGGGCCGTTGATCTTGATTTTCTGTTGCAGAGGGGAGGTCATTCGGCAGCCACCAGGATTTGAGTTAAGATGTCTTGCGGGCTTTTGTTTCCCGGATTTTTTGCATTCCAGGGCAGCGAATGCGCGACGACATCGCCGATGACGAGGATCGCAGGCCCCTGCTCGACTTTCGCGGCCAGCGACGGCAGATCACGCAATTCGCCAACGACAGCTTTCGAGTCTGGCCGGGTGACGCGCGCGAATACGCCGACCGGCGTTGCGGGTGAACGGCCTGCGCCCAGTAATCCCTGTCGAATGGCGGATGCTGCGCTGATGCCCATGTAGACCACGACCGTCATTTTGGTGTCGGTCAGCGTAGTCCAATCGACTTGACCAGCGTCCTCAGTTTTATGCGCGGTGAGAAACGTGATGCGCAGCGCTTGCTTGCGAAACGTCAGCGGCACTTCGAATTCGGCGGCAGCACCGATGCCGGCGGTAATTCCCGGAACGATAGCGTAAGCAATACCGGCTTCGCGCAGGGCCGCGACTTCTTCGCCGCCGCGCCCGAACACGAACGGATCGCCGCCCTTGAGGCGCACGACACGTTTTCCTGCGCGCGCCGCCTCAATGAGCAAATTGTTGATGGCGTCCTGACCTATCCCCGGCTTGCCGATACGGCGGCCCACAGAGATCCGCGTCGCATCGCGCCGCGCACGATCGAGGATTTCTGGCGACACGAGGTCGTCGTAGAAAACAGTATCCGCATCCTGCAGCGCGCGCAGCGCCTTGATGGTGAGCAGATCCGGATCTCCCGGTCCCGCGCCGACAAGGGTGACGAAGCCGTTGCTCTGCGATGACGCGAACGCCGCATGATCGGAGATATTTTCCAACGCGCGCGCGGCGTCGTCATTGCGTCCTGCGAGAACGGCTGCGCCGACATTGCCATCAACCACGCGCTCCCAGAATTTGCGGCGCTCGGCCATGCCGGGCAATTTTGCCTTCACGCGCTCGCGCCACGATCCAATGAAATTTGCCAATTCGCCGATACGCGCCGGTAAAACTTTCTCGATGCTTTCGCGCACACGCCGCGCCAGCACGGGCGCAGAACCGCCAGTGCCGATTGCGACCACAACATCGCCGCGATCGACAATCGCCGGGAAAATGAAAGTGGAATGAGACACCTCGTCCATCACATTGACCGGGATGCCCAACGCCTTGGCGCGCGCCGCCATGGCGTGACCGATATCGCGTGCGCCTGCGCACAACACGGCGATGACATTCGAAAGCTCTGCCGTCAGTGGATCGCCTTCGGCTTTCTCGACGCGCGACGCGGCGTCCGCATCGACTCCAGACACATCATGCAGCCCATCGGTCGCAAACCAGCGCACCTGCGCGCCCGCAGCGAGCAGCATGCGCAGTTTCGCCTGCGCAGCATCGCCCTGCCCGACCAAAACAATCGGTCCGGCCTGCAGATCGAGGAACACCGGTAGAAAGCGCATCCGTCACTCCATTCCCCTGAATTCGGGGTTGACTGGAATTATTTTCTATATATGTAGTCGATACCAACAAGAAAGAGAAAAATATTCTTTCTCTGTTGCACCGCAATGCTGGAAATTAGTACCACGAAATGCAAGTTAAAGAGATGCATCTTCTCGTAACTGACCATGACGGCCATGAGCATAAGCTCGAGGCCCTAGAAGGCTGGCGTGTGATGGAAGTCATTCGCGACTGGGGCCTTCCCATCAAAGCCGAGTGCGGCGGGTCGTGCTCCTGCGCCACCTGCCATGTCTATGTCGATAACTCCTGGATTTCGCGGCTCGTTCCGCCGACCGACGAGGAAATCGACCGACTCGACGGCGCATTCTTCGTCGAGAACAATTCTCGCCTCGCCTGCCAGATTCTGGTCACGCCGGAGATGGACGGGATGAAGCTCACGCTTGCGCCGGAAGCGGAGTGAGCCGTGAAACCGTACATGCACGCGCCATTGCAGCCGGTCATTCAGGATCTGGGGCAGACGCAGCTTGTGCCGTCGATGGATCACCTCGACGAACTTGAAGCGCAGAGCATCTACATTTTCCGTGAAGCCTTCGCACGACTGCAGAAGCTGGCGCTGCTGTGGTCGCTCGGCAAAGATTCCAACGTGATGATCTGGCTGGCGCGCAAGGCCTTCTTCGGCAAGGTGCCGTTTCCAGCACTTCATGTCGATACGCAGAAGAAATTTCCCGAGATGTACGCTTTTCGCGAACACTATTCGAAAGAATGGGGTCTCGATCTGAAAGTCGATTACTGCCCGCCGATTGAGTCCGTGGATCGAACGCTGCCACCCGCCGCACGCTCGGCTGCACGCAAGACCGAAGGCTTGAAACTCGCTCTGGCCAAATATGGTTTCGACGGATTGATCGCCGGCATCCGCCGCGACGAGGAAGCGACCCGCGCCAAGGAGCGCGTTTTTTCACCGCGCGGGCTGGAAGGCGGATGGGACGTGCGCGACCAGCCACCGGAGTTCTGGGATCATTTCAATGCGTCTCCGCCGCAAGGCGCGCATCTGCGCATTCATCCCATTCTGCATTGGACCGAGGCCGACATCTGGGCCTACACGCAACGCGAAAACATCCCCATTATTCCGCTGTATCTGGCGAAGAACGGCAAGCGTTATCGCTCGTTAGGCGATCAGGACATTACGAATCCGGTCGAGTCGAACGCATCGACCATCGACGAGATTCTCGTTGAGTTGAACAACACGAAGGTCCCAGAGCGTGCGGGCCGCGCGCTCGATCATGAGACCGAGGACGCATTCGAGCGCCTTCGCGTCGCCGGCTATTTGTAATGGGTGCCGCGGTGAACGTGATGCTTCCCAATTCAAAACTCGCGACGCCGAGCGGCACCACGCGCCCTCAGGTGCGCATCGTCATCGTCGGCCATGTCGATCACGGCAAGTCCACGCTGGTCGGCCGCTTGCTGCATGAAACCGGCAGCCTGCCCGACGGCAAGTTGGAAATGCTTCAAGCCGTCAGCGCGCGGCGCGGCATGCCGTTCGAGTGGTCGTTTTTGCTCGACGCGCTGCAGACCGAGCGCGATCAGGGCATCACCATCGACACCACGCAGATTCGTTTCCGCACCAAGTCGCGCGACGTTGGTATGATCGACGCGCCGGGCCACGCGGAATTTTTGCGCAACATGATTACGGGCGCCTCGCAGGCCGATGGCGCAGTGCTGATTATCGACGCGCTGGAAGGCGTGCGCGATCAGACGCGACGACACGGCTATCTGTTGCATTTACTCGGCGTCAAACAAGTCGCGGTCGTCGTCAACAAGATGGACCGCGTCGATTTCAGCGCGGCGCGTTTCAACAGCATCAGCGACGAGATTTCGGCGCATCTGATCGGCCTCGGTGTTAAGCCCACCGCAGTCATTCCGATTTCCGCGCGCGATGGCGACGGCGTTGCCGAACGCACGCCGCGCATCGATTGGTACAACGGACCCACTGTCGTCGAGGCGCTCGATGAACTCACCCCTGCGATGCCGCTCGATACGCTGGCGTTGCGGCTTCCCGTGCAGGCGATCTACAAATTCGACGACCGCCGCATCGTCGCGGGCCGGATCGAATCCGGCCACCTCGGCGCGGGCGATGAAATCGTCATCATGCCTGCGGGCAAGATCGCGAAGGTCAAATCTCTCGAAGGATGGCCGCAAGGCGCACCAGCGTTCCGCCACGGTGCCGGACGCTCGGTCGGGATCACGCTCGACCGCGAATTGTTTCTGGAACGCGGCGATATCATCGCGCATGCGAAAGCCGCGCCGCGCGACACGAGGCGTTTGCGCGCACGGATTTTCTGGCTGCACGATGCGACGCTGAAAGCAGGCGCGTCGGTGCTCGTTCGCCTCGGCACCATGGAATCCCGCGCCACGATTGTGGCCATCGACAAGGCGGTCGATCCCGGTGAACTCGCAAGCGTCGCGACATCGGAAATTGCGCGCAACCATGTCGGCGAAATCGACGTTTCTCTGGCGCATCCAGTCGCCGCTGACACCTACACCGATAATCCGCGCACCGGGCGTCTGGTGATCGAGGTCAACGGTCGCATCGCGGGCGGCGGACTTGTGCTGAGCGTCGATGCAGGCCAGCGCGCAATTCCTGTCGATATCGTCCCCGTCGAGTCGGCGCTGCGCCCCGATGAACGTTCCGCACGCTACGGCCACGGCGGCGCGGTGGTATGGCTCACGGGCTTGCCAGGTTCGGGGAAATCCACGCTCGCTCGTGCGTTGGAGCGCAAATTATTCACGCGCGGCGGGTCGCCGATTCTGCTCGACGGCGACACGTTACGCGCAGGCCTCAACGGCGATCTGGGATTTTCGCCGCAGGACCGCACCGAGAATATACGCCGGCTCGCCGAGACCGCGACGCATCTGGCGCGCAACGGCCATATCGCCATCGTCGCTGCGGTCTCACCCGCCTCTGAGGATCGCGCCAATGCGCGGCGCATCGCCGACAATCTGTTTCGTGAGATCTATGTCGCGACGCCTGCGGAGGTCTGCGAGAGGCGCGATCCCAAAGGTCATTATGCGAAAGCGCGTGCCGGAAACCTGCCGAGCTTCACTGGGATCGGGCGCGACTATCAGACACCCATAAATGCCGAGCTGACGCTTGATACGTCCACGCATTCGGTTGCCGATGCCGCCGACGCCATCGAGCGCATGCTGTCCGGCAGCGGCGTGCTGTTCATTGAGATGACCGATCTCGCGGCGAATATTTAATGCCTGCCCGAAGCCGGCCTGTTTTGAAGCCGCCCCCTTACGATTGGGGACTTCTCTTTTGCCTCGCATTGGTTAAAACGTCCGGCTTGTGCCGCCTCGGCGGCCTCCGTCAACCCTTTTCCGAAGCCAAAACCGCCCGAAATGGCCGTTTGTCCGCGAGATTTCATATGAAACGTATCGACGTCCATGGCCTGAAGGTCGCTTCCGTATTGTTCGATTTCATCGCCAAGGAAGCGGCGCCCGATACCGGCGTCTCGGCTGACGCTTTCTGGGCTGGGCTTGCTTCGATCATCGACGATCTCGCCCCGAAGAATGCCGCACTGCTCAAGGCGCGCGACGCGCTTCAGGCCAAGATCGATGACTGGCATCGCTCGCATAAAGGCAAGTTCGACATGAACGCCTATACGGCGTTCCTGAAGGAGATCGGCTATCTGCTGCCGGAGCCTCCAGCGAAAGAAGTGCAGACGCAGAATGTCGATGAAGAACTCGCGACTATGTTCGGGCCGCAGCTTGTCGTGCCGCTGACCAATGCGCGCTATTCGCTGAACGCTGCCAATGCGCGCTGGGGTTCGCTTTACGACGCGCTGTACGGCACCGACGCCATTCCGCACGATCCATCGGAAGGTGGAAAAGGTTACAACAAGGCGCGCGGCGACAAGGTGATCGCGAAAGCCAAGCTGTTCCTCGATGAAGCTGCTCCGCTCGCCACCGACAATCATAGTAACGTTGTGTCCTACAGCGTCGAAAGCGGGCAACTCGCCGTCAAACTCAAAAGCGGCAACATGACCGGGCTGAAAGACCCCAAGCAATTTGCCGGCTATCAGGGTGAAGCTTCAGCGCCGACGTCGATCCTGCTGGTGAATCACGGCATGCACATCGACGTGGTGATCGATCGCAAGAGCATCATCGGCAAGGACGACGATGCAGGCGTGTCGGATATGATCCTGGAGTCGGCGGTAAGCACGATTCTCGACATGGAAGATTCGGTCGCAGCAGTCGATGCCGAAGACAAGGTTCTGGTTTACCGCAACGTGCTCGGCCTGATGAAAGGCACGCTTTCGGCGGACTTCGAGAAGGGCGGCAAGACGCTCACTCGCGCGCTCAATGCCGACCGCGTCTACATGTCGCCGGACGGCAAGGGCAAGGTCACGCTGCATGGTCGCAGCATGATGCTTATTCGCAACGTCGGGCATCACATGTTCACCGACGCGGTGCTCGACGGCAAAGGCAACGAAATTCCCGAAGGAATTCTCGACGCGGCGATCTCCGGGTTGCTGGCGATCCACGACGTGAAGGGCAAATCAAAACTCAGGAACAGCCGCAAGGGCTCGGTCTATATCGTCAAGCCGAAGATGCACGGGCCTGATGAAGTGGCGTTGACCGTCGAGATTTTCGGCCGTGTCGAAAAAATGCTGGCGCTTCCTGCCAATACGATGAAAGTGGGAATCATGGACGAGGAGCGCCGCACCACGGTGAACCTCGCGCAATGCATCCAGAATGCGTCTCAGCGCATTTGCTTCATCAACACGGGATTTTTGGATCGCACCGGCGATGAAATTCACACGTCGATGGAAGCGGGTCCGATGATCCGCAAGAACGACATGAAGGCGCAGCCCTGGATCAAGGCTTATGAAGACTGGAACGTCGATATCGGTCTGGCCAACGGCCTTCCGGGTCACGCGCAGGTCGGCAAGGGCATGTGGGCGGCGCCGGACAAGATGGCGGATATGTTGACGCAAAAGATTGCGCATCCGCAGGCCGGCGCATCGACCGCGTGGGTGCCGTCACCGACCGCCGCAACCTTGCACGCGCTGCACTATCATCAGGTCGATGTCGGCGCGCGGCAAAAGGAATTGAAGTCGCGCCCGAAGGCGAAGCTCTCCGACATTCTCACCATTCCGGTGTCGCAATCCAACTGGGCACCGGACGATGTGAAGCAGGAGATCGACAACAACTGTCAGGGCATCCTCGGTTACGTGGTGCGCTGGATCGATCAGGGCGTCGGCTGCTCCAAAGTGCCGGACATTCACGATGTGGGCCTGATGGAAGACCGCGCGACGCTTCGTATTTCCGCGCAGCATCTCGCCAACTGGCTGCATCAGGGTGTCGTCACCAGGGATCAGGTGATGGAGTCATTAAAGCGAATGGCGATTGTGGTCGACAAGCAGAACGCTGGCGATGCGCTGTATCGTCCGATGGCACCTAAGTTCGACGGCATCGCTTTCAAGGCCGCCTGCGATTTGGTGTTCAAAGGCCGCGAACAGCCGAACGGCTATACGGAGTTCATTCTCACGGCGCGGCGCAGGGAAGCGAAGCTCGCGGGGTAAACCCAAAACATCTGAAATTAAAAAAGCCCCGGTAGAACACCGGGGCTTTTTCATCGGTTGGAAAATACGAAATCAAAACACCGCAAGATAACGAAGCATCGACAGCACGCCGATGATGATGACGATGATGTTGATGATCTGTTTTGCACGACCGTCGATCGGAAGCATGCGAACGAGATAAAGCACCAGAATAATAACAAGAAAGGTAATCAGAATACTGATGAGAATGGACATGGAGGCCCCTGTCAGTTTGGACTGACGCGGCCAGCCGCCGCGCCTTCGTCCATTAACAGGTTAACTCAGCATTAGTTCCAAACAAGGAACTTCATTGCGACGCGAATGAGGGAAAGATCGAGAAAGCCGCGCGCGCCACACGCGGCCGTGGCGTGTAGCTCGCCGCAGATGCTGTCGTCTTGGGTGCGTTGACCAGCTTGCCATCGGAATTTGCGACTTTATCGCCACGGCGCACCGTCGGATCGTCGCTGATGTCGATTCTCGCTAAACCTCCAGATGTCTTTCCGTTACATGTGCAGCCGGCAACCAACTCGTTGCGATAGCGGAATGCGTTTGGCATCGCCGAGTAAGGTTGGCCCTTGTCAGAATAGGCGCGGTCGATGCCACCGCCGTAGACCACCTTCGTCTCGCTCGCCGGACAAAGACTGCTGCACGTTTTTGAGCGCGACTCGCCGCCGGTCGAACTGATCGGGAAATAACGCCCGTCGCATGTTCTCACGCAATAGGCCGACGCGCTTTGCGTTGGCTGCTGCGACTGTTGCGCTGTCGGATCGCCTTCATTCGCGAAAGGGATCGCTGTGGACGGTCCGGGTGCATTCGAATGCGACGAACCCATAAACCCGCTGAAAAAATTGGTAAAGAAGTCGCGCGCCTGCGCAGGCTCTGCGGTCAAGCTGGCGGCAACAAGAATTGCGGCGGAAGCTATCGCAGCACTGCGTATGAACGACTGTTTCATGACTGACCTCATAAGCTTCTTACGTCGCATCTCTCTTCGATCTACTCAATACAATCCGGACAATTTGACGTTTTGTGGTGAACGCAGCGGAATAGTAGCGTTAACTGGCGTCACTCTCTCCCCAGTCACGACGGGCCTTGTAACGCTGGCCTGCAGCGGTGCATTTTTCGGCAACACCACGACCTTGGTGCCGACCTGAACGCGGCCAGCAAGATCAGCGACGTTTTCATTGGTCAGACGGATACAGCCGCTGGACACGAACTTGCCGATGGTCGAAGGATCGTTGGTGCCGTGGATGCGATAGATGCTCGATCCGAGATACATCGCAGCAGCACCGAGAGGATTGCCGGGACCGCCCGCCATGAAGCGCGGCAGATATGGCTGGCGCGCGATCATTTCCGCAGGTGGATTCCAATCCGGCCACTGCGCCTTGCGCGACACGGTCTGCACCCCCGACCAG
>JBBRGE010000005.1:0-18774 GCA_038241045.1 Hyphomicrobiales bacterium
GGTCGCGAAAACCGATTGGCGCGGCCGCCGATCGAGCCAGGCCGCAATCTCACGAATGACGGGCGTGCCTGGTACGTCTCCGGCTGAAATCAATTGATCTTCGTACAGAAGCGAACTGCCGGTCGCTCCAAGCGGCTGCAAAATCGATTGCGACGAATCGAAAATCGCGGCTCGCCAATCGCCTTCGCGCGAAACTGCCTCGATCATGCGTTGTCCGAGCCGCTGTACGAACAACTCCGACTGGCTTTGCGCAAAGCTTTCCAGCGCAGCAATGCGCGTCGCAATTGCCTCAGCCAGCAATTCGCAGATCGCCCGCATCTCGAAATGAATAAATCGCGGCTCATAATGGTGGCAGGCGACAAGGCCCCATAATTTGCCGCCGACCACAAGCGAGACAACGAGCGTTGCGCCGACGCCCATATTTTTCAGGTACTGAAGATGAATCGGCGACATGCTGCGCAGAAAACAGAGCGACATGTCGAGGTCCCGCCCCGTCAGCGGCGATAGCCGGGGCTGCAGCGGCACCGGATCGTAATTGACGTCCACCAGAACCCGAACCCGCGTCCGCTCATAAAGACGCCGCGCCATTTGCGGAATATCGGAAGCCGGATAGCGGTTTCCCAGAAATGCTTCGAGGTCCGGCCTGCGGCGTTCGGAAAAAACCTCACCATGGCCATCGTCGTCAAACCGATAGACCATCACGCGGTCGTAGCCCGTTCGCGTCTGGAACAAAGCTGCAGCCTCGTCGCAAAGACCGCGGATCGAGGACGCGGTTCGGATTTTTTTGAGTGCACTTTCGATTTGGCGGGACAGATCGACCGGCGGCCCGGCGCGTTCCAACTCAATGATGAGACCGCCCTCGGGCGGCCGATGCAGCAGACTGTCGTAGTCCGAACTGGGATTTCCGAGACGGCAGCGCACTGCAATCGGCAATCCTTGCGACGTCGGATCGAGATGGGGCAATATCCGCAGCAACAAGTCGCCGTCGAGTTCGGCGAGCGTCATGCTCACGACCTTATCGAGATTTAGAAAGTCCTCGGCGTTGGCGCTGGCTTGAACGACGCGATAGCCCGGCTCGCTAACGACCAGAAGTGCGCCATGCGGCTGGATCGACCCCGCAAGATGGATCTCCTCCCGCTCGCAATTTGAAAGGTCTGCCTTTCCGAACGCGGGAGTGGCTAGCGGTAGGAACGCCAAATCAGTCCTCGGATGTTTCCTCTGCGTTCAGCCCCTTGTCGTCGAAGCCGTAACGATTGAGCTTGGCATACAGACTTTGCCGACTCAATCCCAACAGTTCGGCGGTCGCGGTTCTATTGCCTCCGGCAAGTTCCAGAGCTTCCTTGACATAATGCTGTTCGACAATGCTGACCGTGTTTTTCACCAGCGTGCGCAACGACGATTTTCCGATCTGCTCGCTGATCGTCCCAAGCGCCGTGCGCAGCGTATCGCCCTCGCCGCCCGAAGACAGCCGGCGCGCGACATTGCGAAGCAGAACCCCGATGAGATTGTGATCGCCGCCTTCGCTGTTGGTCGCGGAAATTTCGATTTCGGTGTCGGAACCCAGTTCACCACGAATGGTCGTCGTGAAAAGTCTCACTGTGCCGTGGCGCTGCACGTTGACAAGAAGGGCATTCAAATCGGCACCAGGCTGCCAAAGCCAGCGCGACAGAAGTTCGCCGATGACGGATTTCTTGGAGCCGACTTGAACCAAATCCAGAAATGCCTGATTGGCGTAGTGAATTGACCCGGTCTGATCGAGTGCCACGAATCCATCCGGGACGCGGTCGATCAGCTCTTCAATGGTCGATATTTCCCGGTGATCGGGTTCGCGCGGCGAATTGGAGGCTGGGGTGAATTGAAGCATGAAGACATTGGTGCCTTCCGAAGCCATCAGCGAGCCGCGCAGCATCCATGGCTTGGATTCCGTGCCAAGGTGGACAAAAATACTGAGCGCTTTACCGCGATCGCGCACACGCGCAAGCATCTCGCGCACCGCGTCGCGATCGTCGGCGGCGACCTGCTGAAGAAACTCTCGTCCGGCAACATTTTCATCGCGGCGTATGGCAATGCCGAGCGCCTGCACGGCGGCGGCATTCGCCTCCACAATCCGCAGATTGCCCGCCAGAACGATGACCACCGCTTCGTTCGACGCATCGAACACCAGGCGATATCGCGTTTCGATCTCGCGCAACTTCCAATAATCGCGCTCAATCGTCTGCTGGGCTGCAATCAGGCGTGATTGCAGTTCGGCAACCGCCTGAAGATTCTTGCCGATCGCCAGCATCCCGGCTTTGCCGCCGAGCAACACAGTCGTGAATTCAATCGGAACTTCGAGGCCACTGGGAAATCGCTGGTTGATCTGGCGAAAAGCCGAGATGCCGCTGACGCGTGCATCATCGACCATCCGCTTGACCTTTTCGCGGCCCGTTTCGCCTGCGATCTCCGCCCAGGGCCGCCCCAGCCAGGCTTCCACACTCTCATTGGCGATCGAAGACGACAAAGTCGCCTCCTTGATCACTCCGTCCATGTCGAGCAGCAGCGTAATGTCAGGCTCGATCGTCGATTTAAGAGTCATTTTGTGCTGGATTTCCCTGCGACCAGATCGGCCTAACGTTTAGAACTCGGAAACATTTTCGCGGCTGTCAGCAACCGCTGTCAGGAAACTAAGCACGAAATGTGCCAACGCAACGTGACACTTTAGGTTAGATAAGTACGGTCGCGAACATGGGATTGCGCTGAATCCGCTACAAAAGTCAACAAATCTCTTTGTTTCGAGGCTTTTAGCTGTCAGGATGGCCTTACACATCTCTTGGAACTTCGACGGCGGGCCGGGACTTGTCCAAACGGCGCCCCGCAGCGAAGCGGCGTTTCACGTCAGCGTCAGAAATGACAGGAATGTTTGATATTTTCATCTGTCAACGTATCTTAACAGTCGTATCGTGCGGCAAGTTGAAGCAAGGCAAGGGAGACAACAAAGTGGTCACGAGAATTCTGACAATCGTCGCAACATTAAGTTCAGTCATTGCGCTGTCTACAGCCGCAAGTGCCCAGGTCGCTTCCAAGGGTGGCGACGAGGCCAAAGGCGAAATGGTTTTCAAGCAATGCATGACCTGCCACCGGATCGGACCCGATGCCAAGAATCTTGTTGGCCCAGTGCTGACCGGCGTGATCGGACGGCAATCGGGTACAGCCGCTGGTTTTTCTTACTCGCCACTCAATAAAGCTGCGGGTGATAATGGTCTGGTGTGGACCGACGATCTCGTCATGCAGTATTTACCCGACCCCAACGCCTTCCTGAAAAAGTTTCTGACGGAAAAGGGCAAAACCGATCTCGCGACCGGTTCGACCAAGATGGCGTTCAAGCTTGCGGATGAACAGCAGCGTAAAGACGTCATCGCCTATCTGAACAAGTTCTCGGACAAGAAATAATTCAGATACATATTCAGCTGGCGCTTATCGCAAGCGCCGGCCGAGATCGACCACATGCGCCACGCCCGCGCAAGCAAGGCACAGACTGGCAGGCATCCAGCCGCTGCCGGTCAACGAGACACGCAGCGCAAGAATAAGAAACGCGCCCGCCAGTATATTCGGCAAAAGATCGGCTAAAGCGATCCCGCGCCCGGTGACGCGCCGATAAACCGCGAGAGCTATAACTTCCAGCACAATCAAAATCAGAATCAAATCGACGAGCCGTCCACTGGCAAATAGCTCAGCCATAAGACAACGCTCCTAGAATGGTGCATTCAGCCGCACGACGGCAAGATTGAGGACCGCTGCGAACGACACCCACACGAGATATGGCAGCAGATACAGGCTTGCGGCTCTGGAGAAGCGCCAGAACACCACCATCGGCAGCAAAATCGACAGCCACAGAAATGCGACTTCGATAAGCGCCCAGTCCGGGTGTCTCAATTTGAAAAACAACGTGCTCCATAGAACGTTCAGGAATCCGTTGAGCGCGAAAAGTCCGACGACCCATTCGCGCTGCGCGCGATCTTTCGTGTTTCGCCACGCGTAAACCGCCGAAACCGTAGCGAGCGCGAATATGATGGTCCACGCCGGACCGAACAGCCAGTCCGGCGGTTGCCATGATGGCTTGCGGAGATTTTGATACCACGGACCGATGTCGGTCAGTGTCCCACCGAGCGTGCCGACAAAAATCGCGGCACCAGCCGCGATCAGCACCGGCTTCCATTTAGCTTTTCGCATCGGCGGACGCCAGACCCGTCATGTGAGCGAGATTTTTGAAAAAGATTCGCACATGAGCGATCGGCTTTGCGAATACCAGTTCCTTATTCATGTAGGAATCCCAAGTTAATCTTTGAACGTCGCGGTCGCGGCAGATCTCGACGAACCGCTCGCGCCGGCGGTCGTTCGAATACCAGTACCATTGCATGACACCCAAAATCCAGAACACAAGACCGTGCATGCGCATGAAGCGCCGCCGTGCCTGACGCAAAGCCTTTGCGTTGCCAGTCTCGAGAAATTTATCGACAGCTTCAGCGGACAATCGCCCGCCGATCATCGCGTAGTAAATGCCCTCACCTGAAGCCGGAGCTACGACACCTGCAGCATCGCCCGCAAGAATGACACTCTTGCCGTCGTCCCAGCGGGGAAGCGGATGAAGCGGAATTGGCGCGCCTTCCCGGCGTATGGTTTCGACTTGGCCCAGCCCGGCAGCGTCGCGAAGATCGACAACCGAATCCTTGAGCGAAAATCCCTTGCACGCCGAACCCGTTCCAACGCTGACGGTGTCGCCATGAGGAAAAACCCAACCGTAAAAATCCGGTGAGACCTTTCCGTTATAATAGACGTCGCAGCGCGTCCCGTCGAAGCTCGCCGCGGCGCGCGGCGCACGAACAATCTCGTGATAGGCAAAAACATACGGCAGGCGATCCGCACCAGGCAGGCACTGGCGGCCGACGGCGGACAGAGCGCCATCCGCGCCGATCAGGGAACGGGCGCGGGCAGTCCGCTCTATAGTGCCGCCCTCGGCGGTTCGCTCGTCGTAATGGACGACGGTCATTCCCGCATCGTCTCGTTCAAATTTCTTGAATGTGCCGGTGCGCCGCTCCGCGCCGGCGTTTGTCGCGCGTTCACGCAGCCATTCGTCGAAAACATCGCGATCGATCATTCCGACAAATCCGCCGTCGATCGGCATGTCGACCTTCACATCGGACGGCGACACCATCCGCGCGGATTTGACCTTCGCGACCAGCAAATGATCGGGGATGTCGAAATCGCGAATGAGCCTGGGTGGTATCGCTCCGCCGCAGGGTGTGATGCGGCCGGCGCGATCGAGCAAAAGCACCTTTCGTCCCATACCTGCAAGATCATGAGCGGCCGTTGCTCCGGACGGCCCGCCGCCGACCACGATGGCGTCGAAAATACCAGCTTCACTCATGACAACGCTCCTTCTGCAGCAACAGTGCCTCGCGGGCGATTGCCGCGATCTCTACTCAGACGTTCTTCTGACGGCGCACGATGAACCCAGATTGCCATGGATGCGGCAACCAGAAAGAGTGCCGCCTCTGCGGTGAAAACCACCGCGTAAGAGAGAGCCGGAGACGACAGAAAATAACGCGCGACATCGCTGGCAAGCGTTCCGATGAAGCCGCCTGTGCCGAACGCGATAGCCTGCGCCGCGCCCCACAATCCCATTCTGACGCCTTCGCGTTTTTCGCCGCCCGCGCTCACAAGCGACATCATCGATCCGATTGCAGCCACCGCATACGCGCCGTTGGTCACTCCAAGAGCGAACACCGTTTCACGTAGGGGCCACGACGGCCCGACAATGGCCGCGGCAACAAGGCCGAGAAGCGCCAGCGCAGACGCGGCGCATCCGGCGACGGTCCAGACCTGGAGATTGCCCCGTGTGCGTGGAAAAATTGCACCGACGAGCGGCACCAGCGCCATGCCCAGCAGCGTCCCGCCGTGCTGAAGGCTTGAGAGCTTGGTGGTTTCTCCCGGCGTAAAGCCGAACACCACGCCGGCGAACGGCTCGAGGATCAGATCCTGCGCGCTGTAGGCGAGCATCGAGATAAAAACAAAAATCGCGAAACGGCGCGATCGCGGCTCGGACCACACGTCCATGAACGCCTTGCTGAACGAAGATTTTGCGCTGCCTTCGGCCTTCACGGGTTGAGCCTGCGTCTTGCCTTCGATGCCCCATGCTCCAGCAAACGTCAGGCCCATTGCGATCAGCGAGACACATCCGGAAACCATCACCAGCCGCATCGGTGAAAACGGATCGAGGAAGTGACCGGCCACCGCTGTCGTGACGATGAAGCCTGCGATCATCATCACCCAGACGATGGTGGCAGCAGCGGCGCGACGACCGTCGTCCGTTCGCTTGGCGAGAAGAACGAGAAGCGACGTCCCTGCAGCGCCGACGCCACCGCCGATCAGACAGAATGCGACGACCGCAAGTGCAATTCCAAACAGCGGTTGCGTCGCCATCCAGGCGGTCGCGATTGCCGCAAGAAAGCCGCCGACCGCAAGAATGGCCATGCCGCCGACGATCCAGGGCGTGCGCCGCCCTCCCAGATCCGAGCCGTGTCCCCACGCCGGACGAAACACCTGCAGCGCATAATGAATTGCAACGAGCGCGCCGGGCAGCATCGCGGGCATGGCGAACTCGACGACCATGACGCGATTCAAAGTCGATGTCGTCAGGACGACAATGGCACCAAGGCCGGTCTGCACCAGCCCCAACCGAAAGATGCCGAACCATGACAGAGTTTTGAGTGCGCCGGACATATTCAGTTTCCACCAATCGAGGCTAGCGCGAATGCGCTGATGAGCATGCCAAGCACAAAGCAGCTGATGCCAGTGCCATTATACCAAGGCGCGCGCTCGCGCGGACTCTTGAGGAAATGGGCCATCAAGAAAAATTGCGTGACCAGCAGGACGCCAACAGCCGCAGCATAAACCGGCCGTTCCCAGCCGATCAGCAATCCCACGACAACAGCTTGCGGCAAAGCCATCACGAAACAGGCGAAGCGCGCGGCGCGCTCAACGCCGAGAAGCACCGGCAGCGAATCGATGCCCATTCGCTTGTCGCCCTCGACCGATTTGAAGTCGTTCAATGTCATGATGCCGTGTGCGCCGACACTATAAAGAAGCGCGATTGCGCAGATTTGCCAATTGGGGCTTGACGCCGACATCACGGCGGCACCCGTGAACCACGGAAGGCCTTCGTAACACAGACCGCATGCGGCGTTGCCGAGCCAGCCATTTTGCTTGAGCCGGATCGGCGGCGCGCTGTACGCCCACGCCAGCACCAGACCGAAAACCGTCGCGCCAAATCCCCAAGGTCCCAGCGTTGCGCCGAGCATCAGCGACAGCATCGTCCAGAGAATAGCGATATAAAGGCCCCATCGGCCGGGGATGCGCCCGGACGGAATCGGACGATCGGGTTCGTTGATCGCATCGACGTGCCGATCGTACCAATCGTTGATGGCCTGACTCGTGCCGCACACCATCGGGCCGCAAAGCAATATGCCGGCAATGAGAAGCGGCCACTTCTGCGACATCGATACGCCGGACGAGACGACGCCGCAGCCGAATGCCCACATCGGCGGAAACCAGGTGATCGGCTTCAACAGTTCGAGAACGACCAATGGCGCGGGTCGAACGACAGCGCTATTCATCATTGACCTCCTCATCGGGCGCATGTTCCGCAAGGCCGAACCGGCGAAGCTTGACGTAGAGACTCTGGCGGCTGAGGCCGAGCATGTCGGCGGCCGACGCCCGATTGTCGCCGGTCAATTCGAGCGCGGCCTCGATCGATAGTTTTTCGATGACGTCGGTGGTTTCGCGGACCAGATCCTTGAGCGGCACCCGGCCGATCATCTCGGTCAACTGCGCCACCGAACGCGGCAGTTCTCGCCGCGATGGCGACGCTTCGGACAGCCGCCTGTCGATATTGCGAATCGCAAATCCGAAATTCGATTTCTCGTCGCCGTCGATCAGCGCAACCGCCGACAGCTCGATGTCGCATACCGCACCGAGAGCGCCACGCAGGACTGTAGAAAATAAGCGAACCGATCCGCTTTGGCGCATATTGGCCATCGCGATGTCGAAATCCACCTCCGTGCGGCCCAGCCACCGATCGAGCATTTCTCCGCGCGTCTGGTCTTCGTTGGTGAGTTGCACCATGTCCAGAAACGCGGCATTGGCCTTAACAACGCGGCCGTCGTTCTGCGTGATGACCATCCCGTCGGGTGATTCCTCGAACAGCTTGACGAGCATGGACGTCGCTTTGAGCGCGCCGTTTTCCGAACCGGCCGATTGCGGCGATAGCCGCACCAGAAACAGCGACGCATTTTCCTGTCTGAACAGGGACACCGCCGCGTTGCAGTCCCGTCCCAATTTCGCAGTTCGAAGGTTCGCAGCACCGTCGCGCCCGGTCGCGCGGACGTCCGCGAACAGATTTTGAATTGTCGGGTTGTCCTTGCCGTCGAAATGACTGGCAAAAGGCAGCTTCGAGACCTTCGGCAGACTCTCGTCCAGAAGTGCGAGTGCTGCCGGGTTGGCGTCCGATATGGTCTGGCCAGCCGCGTCAACGATCATAACTGCTTCTGCGGACACCTGAAACAAAAGCCGATACCGCGTCTCCGCGTTGCGCAGCCGCGCATAGTCGCGTTCCATCGATTGCTGTGCGTCGATCAGGCGCTTCTGCATCGACGCGAGCGGGCGGAGATCTCGGCCAACGACGACAAACCGGTCTGTCCGTCCGATATTGATGGCCGAATACAGAACGGGAATATCGTCGCCATGCGGGGACGGATGATTGACCTGACGCCAGGATGAAGACGCTTTCGACGAGGCGTCCTGAAGAAGTTCCTTGATCTTGCCGCGCGTTTCCAACGTGACGGTCTCGGCGAAATTCGAGCCCAGCCACCTGCCGTGGCCGTCCAGCTCCAGCGACAGCTCTTCCTTGTTGAATGCGACGTCCCGGACGAAGCCTTGGCTATCGACCATGATCGCAACATCGGTCGCTGCAGCAATCAAACTTGCAGCCGATTGCGCACTTAGATCGCCCAGCGAGTCCATTGGAGATTTGAACAACTGCACCAGGGCAAACACCCTCCGTCAAAAGTAAACCTCCGCCCTGCGCCTTCCCAGATAATCTTCTTTTATTGTTTCATGGAGGTCAGCAGTCCTTCGATGTTCTCCTGCGATCACAGAATTTGCAGATCCAAGATCGGCATCCATCGAATGTTGGTCTTATGTAAAATCGTGCGCCGGGTCGTAACTGAGAAAACCGGCGCACGATGTTGATAGCAAACAACTCCTATCGTGGCGGCGCCAAGCCGTGCTTCACGCCCCAATCGAACCAGTTATCGACCACAGTACCGGTCAGGAGGATGCCGATGCCGCCCGTCAGCGGGCAAAGCACCGCGAACCACCAGGCCCAGCGATGGATCGATTCTGCCGTGGCGTTGAAACCCATCGTCCAGCGCCAGAACAACGCAGCTCGCTCAAGCGCGGTGCCGCGATCGACGATCTGTTCGATTTCGCGTTCGCCGCCGTAACGGCTGACGGCGAGGATGGTCGCGCCATGCATCGCGAACAGCAAAGCGGAACCATAAAGAAACGCGATCGAGAGCATGTGGAACGGATTATAGAACAGGTTGCCGTAAGTGATGGAGAAGTTGTTCGTCCAGTCCAGATGCGGGAAAATCCCGAACGGAACGGCTTCACTGAATTTTCCCATCAGCAATGGGCGGATGAATCCGAGCACGAGGTACAGCCAGATCGCCGACGCAAATGCCCATGATACGTGGGTCCCCATCCCGAGCGCGCGGGCGCGGCGATAGGTTCGCGCCCACCACAGGAGAATCGAGGTCGTGAGGAAGAAGCCGGCCATCAACCACCAACCGCCTTCTTTGAGCGGAGGAAATTTGATTCCGTATTCCGGCTTCGGCGGCTCCAGCGCGAGCCACGGCAACTGCCGCACGAACTCGATGGGGCTCCAGTTCACCGACGCCATCATATTGAGGCCGATGATCTCAATCGCGACGATGCCGCAGGCGATCGATATAATTCCGAGAAAACCGAGATAGACCGGACCGACCTGCGCATCGCCTATTTTTCCGAGCCAGTAACTAAACCGGCCCTTGCCGGAGCGAATCCAAATCCCGGGCTGTAGCGGAATGCCGGGATAGATATCGCTGCGAACCTGCACCTGTGTGAAGAAATTCTGATACTGGGGCATGACGAAACTCTCTCTTGTGACCGGATGAAATCAGGACGACCAGATCGGCAGATTGCGCCACCAGTTCCACCACTCGGACCATGCATTGCCTTCCGCCCACAACGGACCGGAGATGACAATGCAGACCGCGCTGAAGAAAACCGCCGACAGAGCGATGAACAGTCCAAGACGATGGATGCCGATCGTTCCGACCGAGTAGCCGATGAGATCACGGAAAATGGTGTTCTCATGTTCGGGCGTTTTAACCGGCTCGCCCTTGTCGGGGTTCGTCGAGGACAGGATCAGTCCGCCGTGGAGCGCGAGTGCCAGACACGTCGTGAAGAAGAACGTGATGGCAATCATATGCGCCGGATTGTAGTGGAAGTTGCCGTATTGGTAGCCGGTGTTCGAAACCCAATCGAGATGCGTGATGATTCCGTAGGGGAAGCCGTAGCTCCACGAACCCATCAGAACCGGGCGAATGACGACGAGGGTAAAGTAAGCGAAAATCGCAAAGCCGAATGCGAACGGCACGTGATAACCGATGCCGAGCTTGCGGCAGATTTCAACCTCACGCAGCGCCCAGGAAACGAACGCTCCCATCGCGCATATTGTTATGATCTGCCAGATGCCGCCTTCCTGCAGCGGCGCAAATGACAGTCCGTATTTGACGTCCGGTGGGTTGACGCTGATTTGCCAGATATTCCACGTCGGTCCCAGTGCAGTGTTCCAAAGGATCATCGCGATGCCGACGAGCGAAAAGAAGATCGTCGTTATCCCGAAGAAGCCAACATAGAACGGCCCTGCCCAGAAATCGAACAGGTCGCCTCCAACTAGCGTCCCGCCACGAACGCGATATTTTCTTTCAAAGCTGAGCATTGCCATTGGTCGTTCCTCCGCGTTCGAATTCAAAATCGTCCGTCATTAAAACGTGAAACTCGTCTTGCTACCCTAGCTCCCGGAAGCGGACGAGACAGGCCGCTCACTCCTGATCTCGCCCGTTCCGGTACGCAGTAGGTCATGCCATCATCAAGAAGGCATGCTTGGTGGTGTGTACGGCAGAGAGATCTCTGACGTCTTTGCAGGGCCTTTCCGCGGACCTTCCAGCCAGTTGAACCGGTCGGTGCCGAGCAGAATGAAGTGGATCACGATCGCAAGCCCGAACAGGAACGTGAACAGCATGATCAGCGCACGGCGCGGATCAAAAAGCATCCAAAGTCGCCACATGGTCGTCTCCTGTTATGTCAAGTAAGACATGGAAAGACTGGCGAAATGCTGGACGCTCTCAAGAGCTGCCTTGTAGCCGCCAGGGCCTGGCAACCAAGGACGCCACATCCACGCAAGGACGTGAGCGATCACTGCAATCACCGTGAAGAGTATGAAACTCGTCATGAAGATCGAATGAAATTCCTTGGCTTCCGATTCGGAGAGCCCCGAAATGGAACCATCCTTCATATCGTATACCTCCTAGTGATGGCCTTTCGGCCGTTCACCGCCCAGTGCGGGCGGTAGCGAATGCCGTTACGTTTCCGCAGCGGCAACTTTTCGTCCGGCACCGCCGAACGAAAACCCTGATTACAAACCGATGAACGACGACGTGACGCAAACGCTTGCCGCTGTTCTCGCTTCGCTAAAAATAGATTCCCGCCGATCCGATCGTTTGAAGACCGATTGCGTGCGCCAAGGCACCAACCGCGAGATCACCGCGCGCGCCAGAAACAACACCCAGCATGCAACGAACAAGACACGCGACTCGATTGACTTGGACTCGATCAAAGCTCTCGAACGACGGCCGCTATGTGCGTAGTCAGACATCGACGTCTCCTTCGGTTCTGATTTCGCGCAACTGGCGCGCAATCGGTGAACAACGCGTTTTCAACATCCCGCTCATGCCGGTTGCCCGTCCAAAAGCGCCGCCCGGGCGCGCGTTACAAAATCTGTGGTCACGCGATCTTCGCCTGCCCGGCGAGCGCCGCTCTCGGCGGCATCGCGCAGGCGTTTCGCCGCGGAGATTCTGACCAGCACCGGATGCGCTTCGAGCACCTCGTCGAGCATCGCCTTGGCTTCGTCGCTCCAGAGAATTTCCTCGTGCAACCGCGCGGGCGTCGGATCGACACGGTCCATATCCGTCGCAAGCGGAAGAATGCTGAACAGCGCATCGAACAGCGCGTTGCAAACTTCCTGAATGAGATAAGTCGCCCCCGAGTAGCCCATGAACGGCGTACCGGTATGGCGGCGAATGACGGCGCCCGGAAACGACGCCGGCACGTAAACCGCGCGGCCACCGGCTTCGGCGAGATACATCCGCTCGTTGTAGCTGCCGAACATAATGAGTGGCGGCGTCTCGCGCACCGCCTTGCGCACCGCGTCGTTGTCGGGCTTCACGCCGGCCTTGCGCGAGAACGAGAACGTGCACGGCAGGCCCATTTCGACTTCGAGGAAGTTGCGCACGCCGCGCGCATAGGTCTCGTTCGCGACGATTGCGAAACTCGCAGTGCCGAAGAAATCCTGCGTGACCGAACGCCACAAATCCCACAGCGGCTTGATGGTGGTGTGTTTTTCTTTTTCGATGAACGGCTCGGGATCGAGGCCCAGCATCTCGCCGAGCTTGCGCAGAAATTTCGTCGTGCTGTGCAGCCCGATCGGCGCCTGCAGATAGGGCCGCTCCAGCGCTTCGCAGAGCATGCGCCCGAATTCGCGGTACATGCAGACGTTGACGTCCGCATTGATGAGCTTCGGAATGTCCGCAAGGTGACTCCCCAGCGGGAAGACCATATTGACGTCGGCACCGATGCCCTCGATGAGGCGGCGAATTTCCGCAAGGTCCGACGGCATGTTGAACGTGCCGTAGATCGGTCCGATGATATTGACGCGGGGCTTGACGTCCGGCGATAGCGGCTTGCGTTCCGGAATCTTTTTGAGGCCGTATTCTTTCCACAACCAGACAATTGCGCGGTCAGCGCTTTGCCACTGATCCTCGTCGATCGTGCGCGGCAGGAAGCGCTTGATGTTGGTGCCTTCCGGCGTGACACCTCCGCCGATCATTTCCGCAATCGAGCCGGTGACGACCACTGCGGGCAGATGCGGATCGAGCGTGCGATGCGCGCGCTTCATCGCGCCCTCGGTGCCGGTCTGGCCGAGTTCTTCTTCGCCGAGGCCCGTGACCACAATCGGCAATTCGTGCGGCGGCAACGCATCGGTGTAATGAAGGACAGAAGTAACGGGAAGATTCTCGCATCCGACCGGGCCGTCGATAATGACCTGCATGCCTTTGACGGCTGTGAACGCATAGACTGCGCCCCAGTAGCCGCCCGCACGGTCATGATCGAGAACCAGCATCAGACCATTTCCTCCGACTTGCGCTTCTTGGCCTGCGCTTCCATCTGCTTGCGGTATTTTTCGCGGAACGCGACATTGTCCTTCGGCGTGTCTTCCCACACGCCGGACGCGAAGCCTTCGCCGGTTTCGCCGAAGAACTCTTTCATCTCGTCGAAGCGGCCCTTGTTGGCGAGCGCCGCGTTGACGACCTGTGCAAGTGAACCAGCACCGGCGACGCCGAACAGCGGCCGCGCCGAAATCAAATTGGTGAAATAAAGCGACGGGATCGCAAGCTGCTTGGCCTTCTGCACCACCGGCGTCGTGCCGATTGCGAGATCCGGCTTGAACTCTGCCATCGCCGCGAGATCCATCTCCAGCGAGGCGCGGAATTGCACGCGGACGCCGTTGGCCTCGAGCCATTCGCGATCTGCATCCGACCATTGAGTCTTGGGGCAAGCCGTGCCGACATACGGCACGTCGGCACCGCTTTCGATCAGCAGGCGGGCGACCAAAAGCTCCGAGCCCTCGTAGCCTGACACATTGATGCGCGCGTTGATCGGCTTCGCCGCGAGCGCGGCTTTGATCGCCGGCAAAAAGCGATTCTTGGCGGCGTCGATCTTGTCGCGCGAAACGTTACACGCCGTACCGATGGCTTCTAACCAGGCTTCGGTGCCGTCGTGTCCGACAGGAGCCGACCCGACGATCTTTCGCCCCGCAAGATCGAACTGACGGAAACTCGCAGTGTAAAACGGATGAATGGCGGCGACGACCGAACAGTCGAGCGCTGCATAAAGTTCGCGCCATTCGCGCGTCGGCACCACCGGACCTGCCGCAAGGCCTAGCGGCTCCAGCATCATCCCAATGCCGACGGGGTCGGCGGGAAACATTTCGCCAATCAATGTGACGGTCGGCTTTTCACTCTTGCCGCCGCGCGGCGCCTGAACCGGGCCTTGTTCGACTTCCTTGCGCGCGTACTCGAGCATCGCTGCGGCCAGCACGTCCTTGGCTTCCGCATGCGTCGGCACGCCAAAACCTGGAACGTCGATACCGATGATGCGAACGCCGTTAATTTCATCGGGCAAAAGATCGAGCGGCACGCCCGACGCCGTCGGCACGCAGAGATTTGTGATGATGATGGTGTCGTAGAGTGCTGGGTCCGCGAGCTTGAATACGGCTTCGCGAATATCCTCAAACAGTTTGCCGGTGACGAGCGTTTCCGAATTGAACGGCACGTAGCCGACGGTGCGGCGCGCTCCGTAAAAATGCGACGTGAACGTCAATCCGTAAACGCAGCACGCCGAGCCGGACAGGATCGTCGCGGTCCGGCGCATACGGAGGCCAACGCGCAGTGAGCCGAATGCGGGACACATGCTCTGCGGCTGGTCGTGCGGACCTTTCGGATAGTCCGCCGCGTAACGATCGAGAATTTCGCTTTTTCCTGCGGCTGCCGCGGCGCTCTTCAACTCGGCGGCACCCGCATGACAACCGAGACCGTCGGTCTTGGTCGCGACTTTGTTGATCGCGGGAACAGCGTCCGTCGCAGGGGCGACCGTTTCAACGGCATCGATCTCCACATCCACGCCATCCGTGACGACAGACTCTGCTATCGCGCCGGAATATCGTGGAAGGATGACGTTCATGCCTTGCTCCGCATTCTCATCTCAGACCGCGTCGTAGACGACTTCGAGCGACGGCTTGTTGATGACCGAGGCACCGCACATGTCTTCCATCGTCGCCGGAACAAGCACGACATCGCGGCCGACGACATCGCCCGCGAACAGCCCGAGCAGACCGTCCTGGGTGAGCGGCGCCGGTCGAACTGGAGGTGCCAGGCCGACGTTCAGAGCGAGTTCCTCGAACAACGAACTCCACTGCCCGCCGGGAAGCCCGATGATTTCGTAGTTGGCGCTCTTTTTGCGAATGTCGTCGTCGGCCGGGATCGCTGCGAGAACCGGAATGCCGACCGTCTTGGCAAACGCTGCCGCCTCGCCGGTGCCGTCATCCTTGTTGATGACCATGCCGGCGACACCGACATTGCCGCCGAGCTTGCGGAAGTATTCCACCGCCGAGCAAACGTTGTTTGCCACATACAGCGACTGAAGATCGTTGGAGGCAACGACGATCACCTTCTGGCACATGTCGCGCGCGATCGGCAGGCCGAAGCCGCCGCACACCACGTCACCCAGGAAATCGAGCAACACGTAATCGAAGCCCCATTCATGGAATCCGAGCTTTTCCAGAAGCTCGAAGCCGTGAATGATTCCGCGACCGCCGCAGCCGCGACCGACTTCCGGTCCGCCCAATTCCATGGCGAACACGCCGTCGCGTTTGAAGCAGACATCTCCGATTTTGACTTCTTCGCCGGCCAGCTTTTTCTTCGACGACGTCTCAATGATGGTCGGGCAGGCACGGCCGCCGAACAGAAGCGACGTGGTGTCGCTTTTTGGATCGCAGCCGATCAGAAGAACCTTCTTGCCTTGCTGCGCCATCATGTAGGAGAGGTTGGCGAGCGTGAAGCTCTTGCCGATGCCGCCTTTGCCGTAGATCGCGATGATCTGGGTTTCTTTCGTCACCGGCGTCGTAATGGGAGCGTCCGGCTCGATGGCCGCCTCCGCCCGCAATGCGTCCTTCATGTTGATGTTTGGAACGACGTTCATGCGCACGCTCTCCAGTCCAGAACCATTTTGAGACATGACGGGTCTTCGAATGCGACGCGGTAAGCGCCCGAGGCCTCTGTCGCATCGTGGTGATGCGTGATGAGCCCATCGAGCGAGAGGCGGCCGGATTCGATCAGTGATTTGGTGGCGGCCAGATCTTCCGGTTTCCATTCGGCGGCCACGCGAATGCGCGCTTCGCGCATGAATGCGGGAGGAAATGCGAAAGACAAAGGTTCGCTGTAAAAGCCCGCGAGCACGATCTCGCCGCCCATCGCGATGCGCCCGATCAGCGAATTGAGCAGGCTTGCATCACCGCTGACGTCGTAGATGCTTTTGTAGTCGCGTTTTGAATCCTGCTCGGGATCAACCACGCCGTAGCCGACTGCGCCGCCTGCACGTACTGGGTTCTTTTCCCACACCACAGGTGGCTCATGGCCAAGAGCGATGGTGATGCGGGCGAGCAGCCGACCCAATACGCCGTGGCCGACGATACATTGTGGGCTGGATGCGTTCGGTGCCGCGATGGCGTGATACGCGGTCGCGGCGAGCGCAAGCAAGATTCCGCGGTCGCCGATCTGCTGATCGATTGGGGTGACACGCGCGGCTGGCACGACAAGGCGCGACGCCGACGCGCCGAACAGCCCGCGCACTTCGCCGAAACATTTCGCGCCGGGCACGAACACACGCTCGCCCACACGAATGTTTGCAGAGCTGCCTGCTTCGACAACGCGTCCGACCGATTCATAACCGGGAACAAGCGGATATCCCATTCCGGGAAATTGCGGCATCCGGCCCGACCACAGCAGGCGCTCGGTGCCGGTGCTGACGCCACTCCATTCGACATCGACAACAACGTCTTCGGATGTCGGAGCGGTCAAAGCGAGCCGATTAAGCTCCACTTTCTCCGGCTCTTTCAGCACCACCGCGATGGTTTCCATCGCACTCTCCGATCGACACGATTCCGAGCTCAATTCCGAAGTGTCAGGTTATCCTGACGACTTGGAGTGTCAAGCTGGATTAACATAATTATTAACCGCGTCGGCTGTGATGACACTGGCCAGCATCGGCATTCCCGCAGGCAGCAATTTGACGTTCCTGAACCCGGCCTCGATCAGCATCTCGCGGATGCGAGCGAAGGTTCGTGGCCGGCCGCTTCCCATCGCCATGAGGTAGAAGGCGAAATAGGCATCGCCGATCGGTTCGGTGCCGCGAATGCCGGATATCGGCTCGGCGATCAGCAACGTGCCGTCGTCGGGAAGTGCGCGACGCGCCGCGCGCAGAAGCGTCATGACGCTGTGGTCGTCATGGTCGTGGATAATTCGAATGAGCGAGACGATATCCGCGCCGCCCGGCAGCTGGTCGCTTAGAAAACTGCCGCCGATAGCGACTGCACGCGCAGGCAATCCGCTGGCCCTAAATCGTTCGCTTGCTTTATCGGCCACTGCGGGAAGATCGAACAGCACCATCCGCAAATCAGGCGCGTGCGCTGCGATAGCCGTCAGAAACGCGCCGTCGCCGCCGCCAATGTCGAGCAGGCAACGATGCCTGCGAAACGAGTAAGCGTTGATAACTTCCTGCGCGATCATCGGCTGCGACGCCGACATCAAGGCGGTGTAGGGCGCGACCGCCTCGCGCGACAGCTCGGCTGGCTTGTCTGCACCCGCATAGGGCCAATAGCTGGCAAGCCGTCCGCCGCCCTCGCCGCGCAACAACGCAACCGGATCGCTGAGATCCCCATACAGCATCGCATGATGTTCGATCATCGCGGCGACGCCCGGATTGCCGAGCAATGCCGCACCGAGCGGACCGAGCCCATAGCGGTTTGAACTGCGCTTTTGCACAAGCTTTAACGAGGCCGACGCATCCAGAAGCAGCACCATGGAATCGTGCGAGAGCGACAAACGCTTTGCGAGGTCACCGGCGGATTGCGGGCCGTGCGCGAGTTGCTCGAATAGCCGCAATCTCACCCCCGCGAGCAAAATCTGCGAGTAGACAAAGCCCGCGCACAGATCGAACAGCGCATTGGCGCGGCCACGCGCAATCGGCCGCGTAAGCGGAAAAGCCCCTGCAAATCGCTGGAAACCTGGATTTGCTAAAATGCCGTCGCGCCAGCCAAGAAGCCGGTCGCGCAGCGTCAAATTCAATGAGCGATGCGCCATCGGGGACTCCGACTGGCTCAGGCTCACCATCGCCCTTACGCGGCGAACTGCGCGAGTTTCTTCGGCACCAGCCGCTTGGCCTCGGAGAGCATCAGCGCGCGCAGTTCCGATCCGTTCGGGCATGGCGGGATCGCGCCGATCGCGCCATGAACGAGATCATGCAAACGATGCACGGCACCATCGATTCCGAGCGCGGCAACAGCGCTGGGGCGGCCAAGCGCAAGATCGCGGCCGACCGGCTTGCCGATTTCGTCCTCGTCGGCGGCCGCATCGCGAATATCGTCGGCAACCTGATAGGCCTCGCCGAGTTTTTCACCGACCATGCGCCAGGGTTCGCCATCGAAGCCGGCGGACGCAGCGCCAGCAACCGTCGCCGCAGCAAATAGCGCGCCGGTCTTGGCGCGATGATAATGCTCCAGATCGATTTCCGATTCGCATT
>JBBRGE010000006.1:0-18189 GCA_038241045.1 Hyphomicrobiales bacterium
AGAGAACGATGCGGTGCGTTTGAGTTGCGATGGCGTGACCGACACCGCGCGCTTTGCGCGAGACGGGACCACACTGTTTTTCCACTGCCGCGGTGCGACATCGCGCGTCACCGATCTGTCGGTTGCGGCTGCGAGCCGGAACGCAATTTCAGAGTCGGACGGCAAATTGCGGGCCTCGATGAACGGCTGGGTCGTGTCGGTGCTGGCGAAGGCAGGCGACACTGTCACCGCAGGTCAGCCGCTCGTGGTGATCGAAGCCATGAAGATGCAGCACGTCCACAACGCGCCTGTCGCGGGTGTGATCGAGACACTGGGCGCTGCGGAAGGCGATCAGCTCACCACGGGATTTATCATCGCCGAGATTCGCGCGAACGTGCCTGATCGCAAAACTGAGACTTGATGGGCGTTACGCCGCGCTCTTGCTCCCGACCGACAGCACGCCACGCCTGATCTGGTCTTCCTCGATCGATTCGAACAGCGCCTTGAAATTGCCTTCGCCAAAACCATCGTCGCCCTTGCGCTGAATGAACTCAAAGAAAATCGGCCCGATGGCGTTGGCGGAAAATATCTGCAGCAGCACTTTCGTGAGGCCGCCTTCGACCACGCCTTCGCCGTCGATCAGAATTCCGTTTGTTTTCAGACGCGCGATGTCTTCGCCATGCTTCGGTAAACGCGTATCGATCCGCTCGAAATATGTTTCGGGAGGTGGCAGCATGAACGGAAGTCCGCTGGCGCGCAGCGCCTCCACCGTCTTGTAGATATCCTTCACGCCGCAGGCGATATGCTGGATGCCTTCGCCGCGATAGACGTTGAGATATTCTTCGATCTGTCCGGCGTCGCCGGCGTCCTCGTTGATCGGAATCCGAATTTTTTCATCGGGACTCGTCAGCGCGCGTGAGAACAGGCCCGAAGCCTTGCCCTCGATATCGAAGAAGCGAATCTGACGGAAATTAAATAGCCGCTCGTAGAATCCGGTCCAGACATCCATGCGTCCGCGATGAACATTGTGGGTGAGGTGATCGAGATAAAACAACCCGGCGCCTTCAGGTCGTGGATTTTTTGCGTCCGTCCAATCGAATTCGGCATCATAGGCCGAGCCTTTTGCGCCGTAGCGTTCGACGAAATACAGCAGGCTGCCGCCGATGCCTTTGATCGCGGGAACGTCGAGTGTCTTCTGCGCGGATGACATCTCTGCGGGCTCCGCGCCGAGCGAGAGCGCGCGCTGATATGCGGCCTTCGCATCGACGACGCGAAACGCCATCGAGGGCGCGCACGGTCCGTGTGCTGCGACAAAATCATGGCCGTGCGTGCCGGATTGTTCGTTTACGAGGTAATTCACGTCGCCCTGACGATAGAGCGTGATCGCCTTGGTCTTGTGGCGCGCGACGGGCGCAAAGCCCATCAGGCGAAAAAGCGCGTGAAGTTGTGCCGGTTCGGGATGCGCATATTCGACGAACTCAAATCCGTCGGTGCCCATTGGATTTTGCGTAGATATGGTGGCGGCCGGCGCGTCGTGCGGAAACGGACCCATCATGAATCTCCCGAATGCAGTTTTCCTGAATCACAGGCTGTATCTTCGGGCGTTTTCCATGCAATGTGCGTGCATAATGAGGCTTCTTAAGCGAAATTCATGCGTATTCCGTGCATATTTAAAGGCTTAGCTGCATGATTTCGCTAGACGGGTTCGATCTCAAAATTCTCGCTGCCTTGCAGGACGATGGCCGCCTGACCAATCAGGAACTGGCGGATGTCGCGGGATTGTCGGCTTCGCAGTGCTCACGCCGCCGCACCCGGCTGGAAGACGAGCGCATCATCGCCGGTTATCACGCTGATCTCGCGAGCGAGGCGCTCGGCCTCAACGTGCTGGCGTTCATCCAGATCACGCTGGCAACGCATTCGCCCAACAATGCCAAACGCTTTCGCGATCTGGTGCGCCGCGTCGATAATATACAGGAGGCATATTCGCTGACTGGCGACGCAGATTATCTGCTGAAGGTGGTGTTGGGCGATCTCAAGAGCTTGTCGGACATCGTCAACAATGTGCTGATGCCGCACGAAAGCGTGGCCCATGTGCGCTCGTCGATCGTGCTCGATCGCTTGAAGGCGACGCGGAAGATTCCGCTGAAGCAGGCCGGCGCTTAACGGACTACAGACTGCTTCGGCATTGTCAGCCCGTTCAGGTGTTCGTCCAGCGCAGACTGCCAATGCGGCATTCTCACACGAAGCGTATTTTCCAGCCGCGTCATATCGAACCTCGAATTCAAAGGCCTTGCTGCGTCCGTCGGAAGATCTGCGGTGCCGACTGGCACAATGGTCTTGGCGGCGAAGAAAAGATCACGCCGAGAAAGGCCATCGAGAATTGCGGTGGCAAATCCGTGACGGCTCGTGGCTCCACTGTTGGCCATATGAACTAGTCCCCCAAGACTCGCAAATCTCGAAATCACGGCGGCTTTGCCGCCCGCTAGAATTTTCGGAATGATTTCGGCGATAGAGTGTGACGATGTCGGTGCGCCGAATTGGTCGCTCACAACGCGTAGCTCATCGTCTTCGCGTGCAAGCTGGATGATCTTCCGCAGGAAATTATGTCCCGAGTCAGAATAGACCCATGATGTCCGGATGATGAGGTGGCTGACGCCGACCGCGCGGATTGCGTTTTCTCCGGCGAGTTTGCTGTGGCCGTAAACCGACAACGGGCCGGTGGCGTCGTCTTCCCGCCATGGCCGGTCGCCGGACCCATCGAACACATAGTCGGTGGAAAAATGCACCATCGGCACGTCGTTATTGGCAGCCCAACGCGCCAGAACTTCGGGCGCCGTGGCGTTGACCGCAAAGGCGAGTTCGCGCTCCGTCTCGGCGCGATCAACCGCCGTATAGGCTGCGGGATTAACGATGAGATCTGGCTTCATCGTGTCGAGCGCGTCCGGCAACGTATCGGGACGTGATAAATCCAAAACGGTCCGGCCGGCGCCAATGACATCGCCAATTGATTGCAAAGATTGCTGCAGCGCGCCGCCGATATGACCTGTCACGCCGGTCAGCAGAATTCGCATCACGCCTCTCTATAAGACGGAAGGCTTTGGACGTCTTTCAACAACGGCGCGCTGGCGTCGCGATCCGACAAAACGGGTTCGCTGAAAGGCCAATCGATTCCGAGTTGCGGATCGTTCCAGAAAATTTCGATCTCATCGGATGGGCTGTGAAATTCGTCGCATTTATAAAACACATCGGCACCATCGGACAGCACGGCAAATCCGTGCGCGAAGCCGCGCGGTATCCATAGCTGCCGGAGATTTTTTTCGCTCAGTTCGACGGCGACGTGTCGGCCAAATGTAGGGCTGCCTCGCCTCACATCGACGGCGACGTCAAGGATGCTGCCGCGCAGCGCCGTCACAAGTCGGCCCTGACCTCGCGGGTTCTGCAAGTGAAGTCCGCGCAAAACGTGTTTCGTTGATCGTGATAAATTGTCTTGAACGAAAGGGCGCGACAGTCCAAAGGCTGCATACTTGTCTGCCCGAAACGTTTCGGCGAAATAGCCGCGCCGATCCGCGTGTTTCTCCGGCTCGAAAATCAGGACGTCCGGGATATCGGTCTCGATGACTTGCATGTGGCCCACGATCCGTCCGGTCATCGCTGAAAGAGTTTGAGAATCTTGGCATCGAACGCCGCCAGCGAATTCATCAGTTGTAACATGTCGCGATGAACTCCCCCCGCTTGTTTTGCGCGGGAGGCGAGCGTCGCGTCGTCCAGCGCATCGGAAACCATACCGGGGGTGATCGCGACGTCCGCGTCGTGGCTTCGCAACAGCCTGCCAATTCCAGCGCGCTGCAATGCCAACCCGTTTAATTCCTGCTCGATATGCGTGCTGAATATCAATTGGGGGACGCCGGCGGCGATGGCCTGCGCCGCCAATCCACTGCCGCCGAAGTGCGCGACCAGCTTTGCCGATGCGAGCACGTCATTCAGATCGAGCCGCGTGGCACTTATCTGCGCACCGGCGAGTTTCAGTCTGCTGCGCTGGATGAATGACAGATCGGGTGCATACATTCTGACTGTGCCGCCGAATGAGGCGAGCGCGCGGACGATGTCGCTGCGGATCGCGTAACCCGGCGCGAGGTACACCAAAATCCCGGCGGCATCGTCGCGTTGCGCAATCGGGATGGCGTCGAAAGCCGGTCCATCGACCGGCGTGGTGCGTTGCAGATCGTAAGGATCGAGCAGAGGAAACGTCTCGACGATGGTATCGTCCGCCGCAAACATCTGCGGCATTCGCTCCAGAGGCGCGATTCCGTAAACGCTGCAAGCCTTGTTGATGATGGTCAGCAACCGCATTTCGTCCCACACCGGCGGCTGCGTCCGATGCAGCAGCGGAAAATGCGTCATGTCGCTCGGCGGCACCGTGTAGCCGTTGCCGACGATCATCAGCGGCACGCGGCCCCTTGCGACGAGCGCCGCAGCCGGAGCGTAGTCCGCGATCACGAGATCGGGTTTGACGCTGTAAAGAATTTCACTCCATCGCGTCAGCACGACGTTCAAAACGTCGGCGTCCGCAAGGCCCGCGCTCGCCAGACTGTCGCCCAGCGTCGCCGATGAGGTCGCGGCGTATTGTTTCGGCGTGAAGGATGCTTTGGGCCATGGCGGCGCCTGAAGAATTTCGACGCCGAGATCGGCAAGCGCTTGCGCTGCTTTTGGAGTCCTCACGGCAGCAACAAGCCTGATGCCGCGACCGGCAAGTCTCGTTGCGTACCGCCGCATGCTGGCGATATGGCCGAAGCCGCCACCAAGTTCCCAAGCGAACAGCACCGTCGTCATCGCGCACGCGCCTTGAAGGATGAAGCGGTTTCGGCGGCAGAATTCAAAAGGAGGTTTCCCGAATTGTCGATCGAACATACAACATTCGCGGGCGCTGGTATTGTCTGTCCGGCGGGATTGAGGTCAGTTGCCGCACGCGACCATAGAGTAACCTTCACGATGCAATCGGACCATTCAGCCACCCAGCGCGAGGAAGTGCGGACGTTCTGGACCGGGCCGGTTTTGAGCTATTACGAGATACTGTCGCTGAAAAGCCTGGTGGCGACCGGCGCGCGGGTTTTTGTTTATACTTACGAGAAAGACCTCGAAGTCCCTGACGGCGTCGAACTGGTGGATGCCAGCGACATTCTGTCCGGCGATGTGCATGAATTTCGTCATGCCAACGGCGACAAGTCGCTGGCGCTGCATTCCGATCTTTTCAGATATGCGGTGCTGCAGCGCTACGGCGGATGGTACGCCGATCTCGACATCATCTGCCTCAAGGACAAATTGCCCGACGCGAAAACCTACTTTGCGTTCATGGCGGACAAGCTGCTCAACTCCGCGATCCTGAAATTTCCCGCGCATTCCGCATTCATGGATTCGATTATGAAGGAAGCGTGGCAAACGCTTCCCGAAGCCGGCATGGCGTTTACGGACGCGGCGCGCGTCTCGGTCGGACCGACGTTGTTCACGCGAATGATCTACGAGCAGGGGATGGATCATCTCGTGCTGCCGAAGTCGAAGGCTTATGAACTGGCGTATCACGAGACCATGGTGTTCTTCGATCCGGCGAAATGCGAAGCCACAATGGCGCGGCTCGCCGGCAGTGACTTCACGCATTTGTGGAATGAAGAATGGCGGATGATCCGCATTCCGAAAAATTTCGGACCGCCGAAAGGCTCGTTTCTCGACGCGATGTTCGAGCGTTTCGATATTGAAATTCCTGAGCGCGCGCGGCTGCAGCCCGAAGCCATCGAGGCGTGGATGCGCGAGCATCGTCTGCTCAAGGATATCAAACTCAAGCTGGGAATCGAGCGGATCGGCGAGTTCACGCTGGATGAGCTGGCCTATTCGATCCAGACTTTCGGCTGGGAAGCGCGTGACCAAGGCTATTATCATTGGTTCTACGGGATCGAATATGAGCCGCCGAAAATCCCGAAACATCCGCAGACGTCCGATCCGCAGACGCTGCGCACGTTCTGTCATGGCGACTCAATCGGTCCCTATCAGCTTCTTTGCCTGCGAAGTTTTGTCGATCACGGACATCGCGTCGAGGTGTTTTCCTACAATCTGAAGCTGATCGTGCCGAAATGGCTGACGCTGAAGGATGCTGCAGAAATTCTTCCGGAAGATCAGGTGCTGCAACCGCTCGGCGAGCGAACCGCAATTCACGCGAATCTTTTCCGATGGGCGTTGTTAAAAAAATTTGGCGGCTGGTGGATCGATCCCGACGTGATGCTGCTGAAGCCGGACCTGCCGGAAGGCGACATGTTTTTCGGCAATCTCGATGCGTTCGGTCTGGTGCCGACCGGCATGTTGAAGTTTGCTGCCGGACACACATTGATCGATGCGGCCCTTGCGCGTTCGCAGCGTCCGAACGATTCAAGGTCGGCAACGGATCGCGCCGGTTCAGAATTACTGACGGATCTTGCCAGTGAAAACGATCTCGATATGGCGAACGATTCGGAGAAATCGCTCGGGCCGATATCGTGGTTCAATGTTCTCGACCTGTTCGATCCTGCGAAGGCCATCGGCATGGCCGAGCGAATCGCAAATGAGCGGTTTCTCCATCTCCATGACGACGTGTGGCGCCGTGCCGGCATCCATCCCTGGCTCGCCGCGCCGGATGGTTCATATCTCGATGGGCTGTTTGCCCGCTATGACATCGGAATCAGGTTCCCCGCCCGCATGCATTTTCATCAAGTAAATCGATGGGTTACTCACATGTACAACAACGTTCAGATCGACCGCGGGGCGGTTTAAGCTGCGCCCGCGGCTGGCCGCTCAAAATTGCCATAATTGATACCGAGTTTTTTGCGTCTGCGTGTGCCAAATTCGCAACGCATATAGGGCGGTATCTTGTTGATTGGGCGGACTTTTCGTGGTTCCTGAAACAGGGCTGGAACAACAAAAATTATGAATATGCCATCAAGGCAAAATGCTTTTTTTGCGATCTTGAGACTGGTGCCGAGAGTGCCCGGCGCGGTTTGCGCGCTAGCGCTTGTCGTCGCCACGCTCGCTGTCACGTCGGATGCTGCGCGCGCGCAGGGTGCCAACCAGCAGGACGAGCTGTTCCAGCGCATGATGCTGCAGCCCGCCAATCACGACCTCACGTTCGAATATGTCCGGGTCGCGACGGCGCGGGGTGACTATGAGGCCGCCATCGGCGCGCTCGAGCGGTTGTTGTTTTACAACGCCAATCTTGTGCAGATCAAATACGAGTTGGGATCGCTGTATTTCCGGCTTGGCTCGTATGAAATGGCGCGGCGCTATTTCAAGGAAGCTCTCGCCAGTCCGAATCTCGATCCGGGAACGCGGCGACGCATCGAAGCTTATTTGCCGGACACTGAAAAGCAGCTTCAACAGAGCAGGCTGTCCGGTTTCGTTCAACTCGGCATCCGCTCGCAAACCAACGCCAGCTTCGCGCCGAGCGGCGGTCTTCTGCGTTTCAGTAACGCCGATTATTCGCTGCTGCCAAGCGCGCAGAAAAAAGGCGACATCAACGGATTTTTGCTGGCCGGTGTCAGCCATGACTACGACCTGAACAATCAGCGCGGCGATGTGCTGGAAACGCGCTTCGCCGGCTACCTGACCGCACAGGACCGATTCGAACAGCTCAACGTCGGATTGTTCGACGTCAGCTTCGGTCCTCGCCTTCAACTGCCCGAATTGTTGCCGGGTGCATCGATCAAGCCATACGTGGTCGGTGGAAATGTCTCGGTTGGCGGCAGAACTTATCTCTCGTCGGGCGGCGCCGGCGTGTCGTTGCGGTTGCCGTTCCCGAATGCGTTCACGCTGCAGCCTGAGTTCGAGTGGCGTCAGAACAGCTTCTCGACCGGCGACGTCGTGCCTGTCTCATCGTTCAATTCCGGCGCGACCTATACGGGCGCATTGTCTGCGTCTTATCAAATTGCGCAGCCGCTGCGTCTCGACGCTCGCGGGCTAATCCGCCGCGGCGATGCAACCTTCAGCTTTCAGTCGTTCGATCAGCGCGGCGTGGAAGCTGCTTTGACTTATGAATTCGCGCCGCCGTTCGAGAGCATCACGCGCAACTGGAGCATCTCTCCGTTCGTCAAGTTTCTGTATACCGAGTTCGACGCGCCCAATCCGTTCATCGATGTATCCAATATGCGCCGCGACAACCAGTGGAGCACGGGCGCGATTCTTAACACGCCGATCAACAGCACGTTCGGTGTCGCGACTGCCGTGCAGTATGACCGTGTTTATTCGACGCTTCCGAATTATCGCCTGAACAATTTATCCGTGATGATCGGCCCGACTGCTCGTTTCTGACAGAAGGCTTAAGCCATGAACCGTCGTGTACGCTCTTATCTTGCAAGATTTCTGACGCTCCTGCTTTCGATCGTGGCACCGACCGCGCTCGTCAAGGCGCAGAACGCAGGGCGCGTCGGCGCGGTCAATCCGGATGCAACCGGCACGCCGCCGGGTGCTGGAACGCGCACGCTCGCCGTTGGGTCGAATGTTGTTTACAAGGAAAAGGTGGTCACGTCGGCGCAAGGTTCGACGCAGATCATGTTTCCTGATCAGTCGACGCTCAATGTCGGCCGCAACAGCAGCATCGTGATCGACGAATACGTCTACGATCCCGCTGCGGGCACCGGCAAGATGATTGCGTCCGTCAGCAAGGGCGTGTTGCGTTTCGTCGGCGGCCAGATCAGCCATACTGCGGGCGTGACAGTGAACACGCCGGTCGGCACACTCGGCATTCGCGGCGGCGTTGCATCGATCGTCTATCCGCTGACGCCGGCCTTTATCGCCTCCGATCCAAACCTTGCCAACGCCAAAGGCGAACTGGTGATCTGTCATGTCGGTTCATGCGTCATCAAGAACAACGCCGGAAGCGTGACGCTGCGCCCGGGATTTGCGACTTACGTCACCGGTCCGAACGACCCGATCGCCGAGCCGTTCCGCATTCAGGATGCATCGTTGCAGATCGTCATGACGACGCTGACAAGCAAGCCCGGACAAACCGGCGGCGCGCCCACGCCCCCGACCGATACGATGAGTATCCGTCAAGGCTATGGCACGACCATCCTGACCGATCCTAGCCGCCCTCCGGGCACCGATCCGTTGGGTTATTTCTCAATCTTCGAGGGTGGCAGCACAGCGGCCAAGAGCAAGTCGCAATCCAATCAGACCACGACGGCCACCCCGCCTTATTAGGGCCGCGCGTTACTTTGATGGTCTTGTAGGCTCGACCGTCCCTCGGCAATCGCCGAAACCGATCGAGACGAAGCCATTTTTTTGGCAACGGCCACGGAGCGTGATCTCATCGCCGTCCTCGATAAAGGTCCGGCTCTCGCCGGTTGACAGCGTGAACGGCTCGCGGCCTCCGGAAGTCAATTCAAGCAGGCTGCTAAGTTGGGACTTGTCAGGCCCCGAAATGGTGCCGGTGCCGATCAGATCGCCGGGCAACAGATTGCAGCCGCCGCTGGTGTGGTGCGCGATCATTTGCGCGGGGGTCCAGTAAAGGTATTTGGCGTTGGAGCGGATCACGCACTCGGGCGATTTCTTTTCCGAGCGCATGCGCGACGACCGCATCAGCACTTCGAGATCGATATCGAGTGCGCCGGTTTTTTGATCCTGCGCATCCGTCAGATATGGTAGTGGCTTCGGCTCGCTGTCGTCGCGATGCATCGCGGCACATTGAAACGGCAGCAGCGCATCGGCAGTCACGATCCACGGCGATATCGTTGTGCGGAAATTCTTGGCGAGAAATGGTCCGAGCGGAATCATCTCCCAGGTCTGGACATCGCGCGCCGACCAATCGTTGAGAAGGCAGTAGCCAAAAATTTCCTCGCTTGCGCGCGACACTGGAATGGTATCGCCTGCCGCGTTTCCGCCGCTGACGAAAAATCCTATCTCGAGTTCGAGATCGAGACGCCGGCACGGCTCGAATACCGGATCGCCTTTCGGATCGGGTTTGATCTGGCCCTTCGGCCTTGGAAAACTCACGCCGCTGACGCCAACCGACGAGGCGCGGCCATGATAGGCAATCGGCACCCAGCGATAGTTTTCCGGCAGCGGCGGATCGCGTTTTACGATGGTGCCGACGGTTCGCGCATGATGAATGCCGGCGTAGAAATCCGTGTAGTTACCGACGGCGACGGGGAGGTGCAGTTCGCATGCGGCGAGAGGATGGAGCAGGTCATCCCGTTTGGTGGCGAGCTTCGATTTGCCTTCGTGCTTCGCATCGAGCAATTCGGCAAGCTGATGCCGCAGCACGCGTGCGGGGGCGCGTCCAAGCTGCAGCAATGCGTTGAGCGCCGGTGCCGACGCGGCTTTTGCGGCAATCTCGGCATCGCCAGTGAACAGTTTGAGAGCAACGCAGCGTTTCAGATCGACCACAAGGTCGCCGATTGCAACGCCGCCGGACTTTTCGCCGCCGCGCGTCGAGAACACACCGAAAGGAAGATTTTGGATCGGAAACTCGGCGTCGGGCGCGTTCGCGCTCTCAACCCAGCTGCGGCGCTTGCTGTCGTGTGTCTCGTCGAGTTCCCGCATTTTTCAGAATTCCTATCCACCAGCGATGCGTCGAAACGGCTTGGGATCGCCGGCAATTTTACCAAGAATTATACCCGGCCGTGGTTTGATTCCGGCAAATTGTACCGTTCAAGAACTTCGCAGGCTCAGAGCTTGGCAGCAACCTTAGTCACAGGAATTTCCCGAGTCACCGGAGCATTCCGGCGGCTATTGCCGCTGTGGGTTGGGGCGGGGGTTTATTGTTTCGTTCTGGCGACCGGAAATAACCTGCTGCGGGATTCCGACATTTTCTGGCAGATCGAAATCGGGCGATGGATCGTCGAGCATCGCGCCGTGCCTCATGCTGACGTCTATTCCTTCACCATGAACGGTGCGCCCTGGATGTCCTCGTCATGGCTGGCGCAGGTTCTTTACGCTGCGACCTATTCAACAATCGGCTGGGCGGGGCCGGTGATTTTGTCGTCGGCGGCGATCGCGATTGCGTTCGCTGTCTTCGCCGATTGTCTCACCAAATACATCGACGCCGCGCACGTGGTCATTCTTGCAATGATCGCATTCGTGCTGTCGATGCCGCATCTGCTGGCGCGTCCTCATGTGCTGGCGTTGCCCGTGATGATTGGATGGTTCGCCGGGTTGATGTCTGCGGCGGATCGAAAGGCGGCGCCCTCGTTCTGGCTGCTGCCGCTGATTGCGTTGTGGGCGAACATCCACGGTGGATTTGTGTTCGGCTTGGCGTTGATTGCACCGGTTGCGTTGATCGCGGTGTGGGAGGCGGGCGCAAGCGAACGGCGAACGCTTGCGCTGCGATGGGCAATGTTTGCGGCGATCGCGCTGGTGGCGGCGTGCTGCACGCCTTACGGCTGGAATACGTTGTTGGCGGCACGCAACATTCTCGATCTCGGCGAAGTGCTGACGATCCTGTCGGAGTGGCAGCCGGCCAATTTCAGCAGGTTCGGAATTTTCGAGGCGTGTCTGCTTGGGATACTGTTTGTCGCGCTCCAGCGCGGCGTCACACTATCACTGCCGCGAATCGTTCTCCTGCTGGGTCTGATCCATCTCGCATTGACTCATGTGCGCAGCATCGAGGCGTTCGCGTTGCTGATTCCTATCGCGCTGGCGCAGCCGCTTGCGCAACAGACCAAGGCACCGAAGGCGGCGCGGGCGGCGCTTTCAACGCCGCCGCGTTGGTTGATGGGTGCAGGCTTTGTGGCCGTTATCGCAGTGACGTGGGTGTTCGTTGTGTATCATCCCTATTTCGTGATTCCGTCACAGGTTCCCGAAAAGGCGCTGGCGGCTTTGAAGGACCGGAAGTCGCAACGCATTCTCAACGGCTACGAGTTCGGAGGCTACATGATCGCGCAGGGCGTTGCGCCGTTCGTCGATGGCCGCGCCGAACTTTACGGCGAGAAATTCGTCATGGATCATCACCGCGTGGTGTCGCTTCAGGATCCCGATATTCTGTTTCGCTTGCTGGATGACTACAAGATTGACGCGGCGCTCTTCAATCCGACGACACCGGCGGCGCAACTGCTCGATGGCTTGAGCGGCTGGCAAAAAATCTACGCGGACGACAGCTCGGCGGCCTACATAAGAACCGCTGGCGGCGGTGCCCCGAAGGCGTTTTAGCACGATACGTATCTGCTGCATCGCATTGCGCGCCGGATTGATGAATTGCAAAAGTATCAAATCAGCAGCTACAAATGTCGTCCGCAACAGTGATTTCACAAGAGGTGACCCATGTCCGATGAGACGCTCGTTCTGCATGAAAAACGCGGGCACGCATTCTGGATCACCATCAACCGCCCCGACAAACGCAACGCGCTGAACGCGAGCGTCATCGCCGGAATTGTCGAGGGCTACCGGCGTGCGCAGGAAGATGACGATGTGCGTGTGATCGTGCTGACCGGCACCGGCACGAAAGCGTTCTGCGCAGGTGCCGACCTGCAGCCCGGCGCGGGCTTCTCTTTCAATCTCGCCAAGCCCAATCTGGATTACGCCGACATGCTGCGCGCCGCGCAGAATTCCACCAAGCCGTCGATCTGCCGCGTGAACGGCGTGTGCATGGCCGGCGGCATGGGACTGCTTTGCATGACCGACATGGCGGTCGCGGGCCACGATGTTGTTTTCGGATTGCCCGAAGTGAAGGTCGGCGTGTTTCCGATGCAGGTGTTGAGCCTGATGCAATCGATGGTGCCGCCGCGCGTCGTGCGCGAATGGTGTTTCACGGGCGAGCCGTTCGACGCCGCACACGCAAAGGACGCGGGCCTTCTGAACTATGTCGTGCCGCCCGGCGAACTCGACGCCAAGGTGGAATGGCTGATCGCGCGCATCGCCGACAAATCTCCGACCGCGATCTGCCGCGGCAAATACGCAATGCGCGCGCTGGCGCCAATGTCGTTCGATCAGGGAATCGCCTATATGGAATCGCAAATCGGTCTGCTGGCAATGACGCAGGACGCCAAAGAGGGCATGGCGGCATTCGCCGAAAAAAGAAAACCAGTGTGGACCGGAAAATAAAGTTGGCGATCATTCCAAGGTGTGAGCCCTCGGCGGCGGGGCCGTAAGCGGTTGCGACGCTAGCTTCCCTTAAATACCGGCTTGCGTTTTTCCATGAAGGCAGCGCGGCCTTCTTCATAGTCCGTGCTCTTGAAGCATTGCGTGACAAGTTCTTCGCAACGCTCCATGTCGCGCTGGCTCTCATCCTTGAGCGCTTCGCCGACAATGAAGCTGATCGAGTCCACCGTGAGCGGTGCATTCGCCGCAATCATGGCGGCGTAGTCCTTCACGTAGGTTTCAAGTTCATTGTTGCCGACGACGCGATTGGCGAGACCCATCATGCGCGCTTCATCCGCGTCGAACAGCCGCGCGGTGTAAAAAATCTCCTTGGTGAACGACGGGCCGACCACATCCATCAGTCGCTTCACGCCAGCATAGCCGTAGCCGAGACCGAGCTTGGCGGCAGGCACCGCGAATTTCGCGTCCTGCGAACAAATGCGCAGGTCGCAACAGCTCGCCAACCCCATGCCGCCGCCGACGCAGAAGCCGCGGATCATCGCAATCGTCGGCTTCGGAAACTCGTGCACGCTGGCGTAAGCCTTCTCGACCACTTCGTTGTAACGTTTGACGCCGGCATCCGACGCGCGCTCCTCTCCGAACTTCGAGATGTCCGCGCCCGCGATGAACGCCTTGTCGCCGGCGCCTGCCAGGACGACGACGCGAATTTCAGGATCCCTGGCGTAGTCCGCCATCAGCCGCGAACACGCTTCCCACATCTCAAGCGACATGGCGTTGCGGCGTTCCTGATTGTCGAAAATCAGATAGCCGACGTTTCCGTCTCTGCGGGAATGCACTTTGCCGGTTTGCGTCATGGTCGGATATCCTCGAGTCGCAAAAATTCAGATGACTTTGTTTTGCCTGAGCGCGGTAATCTCATCTTTGGTGAAGCCGAATTCAGCCAGTACCGCGCCGGTCTGCTCGCCAACAAAAGGAGGGCGGGCGGCCATGCGGCTCGGCGTGCGTGACAGCGTGACTGGCTGGCCGACCAGTTGATGGTTCGAATCTGGTACGTCCTGCGCCACATGCAGATGTTTCACCTGCTCATCGGCAAAGACTTCGTCGATGGCGTAAATCGGTCCGCACGGCACGCCAGCGTCGTTGAGAATTTTCGTCCATTCGGCGGTGGAGCGCTTTTCCAGATATTTGCCGATCGCGGCGTTGAGGGTATCGCGATTTGTCGAACGCAGCGCCGTCGTCGCGTAGTCGGCATGCAATAACAAATCAGGCGCGCCGATCGCCTGAGCAAAACGTTGCCAGATTTTTCCGCCCGTGGTGGCGATATTGATGACGCCGTCTCGCGTGGTGAACACGCCGGTCGGGATGCTGGTCGGATGATTGTTACCCGCCTGCTTGGGCACGTCGCCATCGACCAGCCAGCGCGCGGCCTGAAAGTCCAGCATGAAAATCTGCGCTTGTAACAACGAAGTCTGCACCCATTGCCCCTCGCCAGAAACATCGCGCTCCAGCAACGCGGTGAGAATTCCGAGTGCGCAGAACAATCCTGCCGTGAGATCTGCGACCGGAATGCCAGCGCGCATCGGTCCTTGTCCCGGTGCGCCGGTGATCGACATCAGCCCGCCCATGCCTTGGGCGATCTGATCGAAACCAGGTCGCTTTGCGTAAGGTCCATCCTGTCCGAAGCCGGAGATGCTTGCATAAACAAGACGCGGATTGATCCTGCGCACGCTGTCGTAATCGATCTTGAGTCTGGCTTTCACGTCAGGACGAAAATTCTCGACCACGACATCGGCCTTCGCGGCCAGACGCATGAACACATCAAGACCTTTCGGGTCTTTCAGATTGAGCGTCATCGCACGCTTGTTGCGATGAAGATTCTGGAAATCGGGACCATCACGCGCTCCGCCCGGCTGTTCGCCGTCGGCCAAATCAGCTGGCGCTTCGATCTTGATGACGTTCGCGCCCCAATCCGACAATTGGCGCACGGCGGTCGGTCCGGAACGGACGCGCGTCAGATCGAGAACCGTAAAACGTTCAAGAGCCTTCGACGCGCGCGGAAACGTCATTGAAAATTAGCCCGTGCTTGCGGAGAGTCCAGCGGCTTCAATTCCGGCGACGCAAGCCGTCTCATCATTGTCGGATGTATCGCCGCTGATGCCGATGGCGCCGAGTAGCGCACCGCCCTTGTCGTGAATCAAAACGCCGCCGGGAACCGGGATCATCGCGCCGCGCGTCATCGTGCTGACGGCATCGACGAAATACGGCTGCTCGTTGGCGCGCTTGAATATCGCCCGCGATCCCATGCCGAGCGCGAGCGAGCCGTAAGCCTTGCCGTAGGCGATTTCGTTGCGCATCAGGCTGGTGCCGTCTTCGGCGATGGATGCCTTGACGCAGCCGCGCGCGTCGAGCACCGCGATCGACATCGGCTTCAGTTTCATCTCGCGGCATTTGGCCAATGAAGCGTCGCAAATCTTGCGGGCGACTGCGAGCGTGAGATCGGTCATCGGAATATCCTTTGCGTTAAGTTGTGGCGTTGTTGTCGAGGCTTATGGCAAGGACGCGCGCGACGTGCAATGCGTTTCGCCCCGATCCGTCCTTGATCTGGTGGCGGCAGGAGGTGCCGTCGGCGACGATCAGCGCATCCTGAGCGGCCTTGCGCACGGCGGGCAGCAGCGACAATTCCGCCATGTCCATTGATGCGTTGTAGGTCTCGGCGCCGTAGCCGAATGCACCCGCCATGCCGCAGCAACTCGACTGAATGGTCTCGACCTTCAATTGCGGAATGAGTCGCAGGATTTTCTCCACCGGCGCGAACGCACCGAAGGATTTCTGGTGGCAGTGGCCATGCACATGCGCGGCTTTGTCGATTGCGCCGAGCTTGAGCGCAAGCCGGCCTTCCTCTGCCTCGCGCACCAAAAATTCTTCGAACAGCAGGGCGTGCGTGCTGATTTTTTTTGCAGCGTCATCGTTGCGCAATGACAGCAGTTCATCGCGCAGTGTGAGCAAGCAGCTCGGCTCAAGCCCGATGATAGCGACGCCGCGCTCCGCAAACGGGATGAGGGTTGCGACGACGCGCGCGAGTTCGGCTTTGGCGTGATCGACGAGGCCAGCCGAGAGGAATGTGCGCCCGCAGCACAATGCCCTGCCGCCGTCGGTGGGCCGGGGGATGTGGACGCGATAGCCACCCGCGATGAGAACACGCAATGCGGCGTCCAGATTTTCGCGCTCATAGGCGGTGTTGAACGTATCGGCGAACAGCACCACCTCGCGGCCGTTCTCGGGGCCGAAGACTTCGGCGCCCGGAGCGAACACGTCACGCCGGAATGCGGGTAGCGCCCGCGCGGCGCTGATGCCGACGATTTCCTCGAGCAGCCAGCGTAAAATTTGACTTTTGTTGCGTAAGTTCGCGATCCACGAAAATCGCGCGGCCTGCGCGGCGTAATGCGGCAGAAAGCCGACGAGGCGGTCGCGCAAGGTGAGGCCATGCGTCGCGACGCGCGCCGACAGCACTTCGATTTTCATCCTCGCCATATCGACGCCGGTCGGACATTCGTGGCGGCACGCTTTGCAGGACACGCAAAGTTTCATCGTGTCCATCATTTCATCCGACGACAGTGCGTCCGGGCCGAGTTGGCCGGAGATGGCAAGCCGAAGCGTATTTGCGCGACCGCGCGTGACGTCCTTCTCGTTGCGCGTCGCGCGATAGGACGGACACATCACACCGCCTTCGAGTTTGCGGCAGGCGCCGTTGTTGTTGCACATCTCGACTGCGCCCTGAAAACCACCGGCGGCACCCGGATAGGCCGACCAGTCGAGCGCAGTTTTGAAATTTTCGATTGTGTAATCCGGCGCGTAACGAAACAGCGAACGCTCGTTCATGCGTGGCGCGTGAACGATTTTGCCGGGATTGAGCGTGTTGCCGGGATCGAAGCGTTGCTTCACTTCTTCAAAATCGCGCACGATGCGAGGGCCGAACATCGTTTCATGAAATTCGGAACGCACGATGCCGTCGCCATGTTCGCCGGAGTGGGAGCCTTTATATTCGCGCACCATTTCAAAAGTCTCTTCGGCGATGGCGCGCATCGCCTTCACGTCTTTTTCGAGCTTGAGATTGAGCACCGGACGTACATGTAGACAGCCCTCGGACGCATGCGCATACATGGTGCCGCGCGTGCCGCGCTTTTCGAAAATTTTGTTGAGCCGTTCGGTGTAATCAGCAAGGTGCGGCAGCGGTACGGCACAATCCTCGACGAACGACACAGGCTTGCCTTCCTGCTTCATCGACATCATGACGTTGAGGCCCGAGGTGCGGAAATCCGTAATCGCCGCTTGCATCGCGGGATCGACGACATCCACCACGCCACCCCAATGTTGCTTTGGCTTGTCCCAGCCGAATCCAAGCGACGCCATGGTGTCTGCGAGGTCTTTGAGCTTGCGCAGATTGTCCGCCTGATCGTCTTCGGCGAATTCGACGATTAGCAACGCATCCGGATCGTCGCGCACTACCGCGTCGATGATCGGCTTGAACATCGCGATGTCGCGGCCGAGCGCGATCATGGTGCGGTCCACCAGTTCAACCGCAATCGGCTTCAGCTTCACCAGATGCTGGGTGGCGTCCATTGCTTCATAGAAACTGCCGAAATGACAAACGCCGAAAACTTTGGCGCCGATCAGCGGCCAGAGTTTCAACTCGACCTGCGTGGTGAAGGCAAGCGTGCCTTCCGATCCGACCAGCAGATGCGCCAGATTATTGAACGGGCGCGGCGTCAGCGCGTCGAGATTGTAGCCGCCGACGCGGCGTTGCACCTGCGGAAATCGTGCCGCGATCTCACGGGCTTCACGCTCGCCAAGTGTCAGCATGTCGCGAAACAGATCACGGCCCGGCTGTTCAGTATTTTCCCAAGCGGCGTCACGCGGGACGTCACCGAAATGCAATAGCGAGCCGTCGGCCAGTGCGGCGTCCATCGCAATCGTATTGTCGCGCATGGTGCCGTAGCGCAAAGAGCGTCCGCCGCAGGAATTGTTGCCGGCCATGCCGCCGATGGTGGCGCGAGAAGCGGTCGAGACATCGACCGGAAACCACAACCCGTACGGTTTGAGTTGCCGGTTGAGATCGTCCAGCACGATGCCGGGTTCGACCACGCAGGTGCGGTTCGCAAC
>JBBRGE010000007.1:0-17417 GCA_038241045.1 Hyphomicrobiales bacterium
ATGAAGCGGGCTTGAAGGCTGCGGATCGCACTCTGGCGCTCGCGCAGAGTGCCGGTGCGGACGATCTTGTGCTGGTGCTCCTGACCGGCGGCGGTTCGGCGAACTGGATCGCGCCGGTAGACGGCGTGAGCTTTGTACAAAAACAGCAGGTCAACAAAAGCCTGCTGCGTTCCGGCGCGCCGATCGGCGAGATGAACACCGTGCGCAAACATCTTTCGCGCATCAAAGGAGGACGGCTGGCGCACGCAGCGATGCCGGCAGACTTGGTCACGCTGGCAATCTCCGACGTGCCGCATGACGATCCCGCCACCATCGCGTCAGGCCCGACCGTGCCGGACACCACGACGCTTGCGGATGCACGCGCCATCGTTGAACGCTACAAGCTTCAGGTCGATGACGCGGTGCGCCGTGCGCTTGACGATCCGCGCAACGAAAGCTGCAAACCCGGCGAGGCGGCGTTTGCCAATACGCGTTTTAAATTGATCGCGCGGCCAAAGGATTCACTCGACGCGGCGGTGATGATTGCGAAGAACGCCGGATACGACGTGCTCGATCTCGGCGCGGACCTTGAGGGCGAAGCGCGCGATGTCGCCGCAATTCACGCAAAGCTCGCTCTCAAAGCGCGCGGCGAAGGGCGGCAGTTGGCCATTCTGTCAGGCGGCGAGTTGACCGTCACCGTAAGCGGCACGGGCCGCGGCGGTCCCAATCAGGAATATGTGCTGGCGCTCATCGACCTGCTCGCGGACATGGCCGGAATTTCGATTCTCGCCGCCGATACCGACGGCGCGGACGGCGGTGGCGGCGCGCCCACCGATCCGGCAGGCGCTCTCGCCGATCGGCAGACGTTCTCGAAGATGCGCGAACTCAATCTCGATCCGAGATCATTTCTCGTCAACAATGACGCCACCACTTTTTTCGACGCCACCGGCGACCTGCTCAACACCGGGCCGACGTTGACGAACGTCAACGACATTCGCGTTATTCTGGTCGATCCGTGATCGTCTCGCGGCGCTTTGCCGCGCGTCAGAATTCCCGCGCGATCTTCTCGAGCATCCCGAGCAGAAGGACGCGATTGTCTTCGCCGAGCAATGCACTCAGCCGCGCTTCCTGCTTGGCTCCGACGATTTTCTTGGCGCGGGCAAGAATGTTCGCGCCGCTTTCGGTAAGTGCAAGAATGTGAGAACGGCGGTCATTGCTGGATCGAACGCGAAGGCATAGATCGCGGCTCTCCAGTTCGTCGAGCATCGCGACGAAATTCGGCCGCAGTATTCCAAGCGTGCTGGCAATCTCGGTCTGGTTGCGCCCCGGGTTTCTTTCGATCAGCAGCAGCACCGAGAATTGTGCCGGCGTGAGCTTCAGCGGCGCGACGCAGCGAATGAAATGATCGAAGATTCGCAGTTGCGCGCGCTTGAGCGGATAACCGAGGTACTGCGACAATTGATCCACGCGAATTGGCGCGTCGGCTCGTTTGACGCGCATCACAAGGGCCGCAGGCTTGCCTTTTGCCTTGTCGGTCGCCGACGTTCTGGAAACAGCCATCTTGCGCTTCTCGTAATCAGCCTGCTGTATGGTTGGACAATCAACTGTTGCGATTATAACAGATAATCATTATGATTTATATCAAATAGCAACAGTGGAATTCAACCGCTGATTTCGGCGACGACGCATGGGCCGCAGAGGCTGGCGACGTCTCCACCGCTTGAGGGGAGCGCCGGCGTTTGAACAGTACGATATTTCTGTTTCTGTTGCAGGATGGAATCACCAGCGGCGCGATCTATGCGTTGCTGGGTCTCGCGCTTGTTCTGGTGTTCGCCGTCACACGCGTCATTCTCATTCCGCAGGGCGAATTCGTCACCTTCGGCGCGCTGACCTATGCGACGCTGTCGAGCGGAAACATGCCCGGCACCGCCATGCTCGCGCTGGCCATGGGGATCGTCGCGTTCTGTTTCGACATGATCGCGGGGCGCAACGCGATGCATGCAGGACGCCTGCTGCGCTCGATCGCGGTGAACATCCTGCTGCCGCTTGCGATCTACGCCGTCACCTTCGTGCTGGCGGGTCAGAAGCACAGCGCTGCGGTGAATTTCGCGCTGTCGGTCGCCATCGTGGCGCCCATCGGTCTTTACGTTTATCGCATCGCCTATCAGCCCATCGCGCATGCATCGGTTCTCGTGCTGCTGATCGCATCGGTGGGAATTCACTTTGCATTGCAGGGACTGGGGCTGGTGTTCTTCGGCCCGGAGGGTCTTCGCGCCCCGGCCATGACATCATCGGGATTTGCGCTGGGGCCGCTGCGCATCACCGGACAGAGCATCGGCATCTACGGCATCACCATTGCGCTGATCGCGGGGCTATGGCTGCTGTTCGGCTATACGCTCTACGGCAAGGCGCTGCGCGCCACCGCGGTCAACCGGCTGTGCGCCCGCCTGGTCGGCATCCGCACCTCACTGTCCGGCCAGATCGCATTTCTGCTCGCCGCTATCATCGGCGCTATTTCCGGAATTCTGATCGTCCCCATCACCACAATTTATTACGACACCGGATTTCTGATCGGGCTGAAGGGTTTCGTCGCCGCCATCATCGGCGGGCTTGTCAGTTATCCGCTCACGGCGCTGGCGGCCATCGTGGTCGGCGTCGTCGAGGCGTTCTCGTCGTTCTACGCCAGCAACTTCAAAGAGGTCATCGTCTTCACACTGCTGCTTCCGGTCCTCGTCCTTCGCTCACTGGCATCGCCCGTGGTCGAAGAGGAAGAGGAGGATTAGCTCGTGTGGTGGTTTACAAGTCCGCTTGGTTTTTTCGCGACCTCGGTAGCGGACTTGCAAACCGAAACCACACTAGAATTTATAATTTCTCAGCGTCCTTTCGAATTCGAAGTTCGCCGCGAGGATGCTGCAAGATGATTGCGAACTTCGAATTCGGGACTCTGAGATGACGCAGCGTTGGGCCATCGTTGTGTTCGGGCTGGTGATGGCGGCGGTGCCGTTCATTCCTGGCATGCCGCCGTTCTGGATCGTGCTGCTCGACAATATCGGTCTTGCGGCGCTGGTTGCGATGGGTCTCGTCATTCTCACCGGCGTCGGCGGTCTGACGTCATTCGGACAGGCGGCATTCTGCGGCTTCGGCGGCTATGTCACGGCGATCCTGAGCACTTCCTATGGTATTTCGCCTTGGCTGACATTGCCGCTGTCGCTGATCGCAAGTGGCCTCGCCGCCGTGGTCCTCGGACTGATGACGGTGAGACTCTCGGGGCACTATTTGCCGCTCGGCACTATCGCATGGGGCCTCAGTCTCTTTTACCTGTTCAGCAAGCTCGAATTCCTGGGGCGTAACGATGGGATCTCGGGCATTCCACCACTGAGTGTCGGTTCGATCCAACTGATTGGTCCCGGAAAGATTTATTTCATCATCTGGCTCGCGGTGGTGATCGCGGCCCTTCTCACCGTCAACCTTCTGGACTCGCGAACCGGCCGCGCCATCCGCGCCTTGCGCCGGGGTCATATCGCCGCCGAAGCCTTCGGTGTGCAGACCGCGCGCGCGAAACTTCTGGTCTTTATATACGCCGCGGTGCTCGCGGGCCTGTCCGGCTGGCTCTATGCGCATTTTCAGCGCGCGGTGAATCCGACGCCGTTCGGCCTCAACGCCAGCATCGAATATCTGTTCATCGCTGTGGTCGGCGGCGCGGGTTATGTCTGGGGCGCAGTCCTGGGTGCCGGGATCGTCGTCGTGCTCAAGGAAATCCTGCAAAGCTATCTGCCGCTCGTTTTCAAGGGACAGGCGCAGCTCGAAACCATCATCTTCGGGCTCCTTCTGGTCGGCCTGCTTCAGGTTGCGCCCGGCGGCATGTGGCCGCGCCTCGCAGAACTGCTGCCGATCAAGGACAAGGGCCGCGCGCCGAAAGCCGCCATGCCGCTTGCGCCACGGGAAAGGACCGCCGCCGCCGGACCGCTGTTGCAAGTCGAAGGCGCGCGCAAGCAATTCGGCGGCGTGGTTGCGGTCAACGATGTCAGCTTCAATGTGCAGCGCCAAGAAATTGTCGCGCTGATCGGCCCCAATGGGGCCGGTAAAAGCACGACGTTCAATCTCATCACCGGAATCCTCTCCGCGACCGCCGGAACGTTTTCACTGTCGGGACAAAACATCACCAGCACGCCGCCGCAAAAAGTCGCACAACTCGGAGTTGGGCGCACGTTCCAGCACGTCAAGCTGGTGCCGGATATGAGCGTGCTGGAAAATGTGGCGATCGGCGCGCATCTGCGCGGCCATGCCGGTGCGATCTCCAGTATGTTGCGGCTCGACCGTGCGGATGAAGCAAAGCTTCTTGCCGAGGCCGCACGGCAGATCGAGCGTGTCGGACTAGGCGAGCAGATGCATCAGCTCGCGGGCAATCTCTCGCTCGGCCAGCAGCGCATCGTCGAGATCGCGCGCGCACTGTGCATCGACCCGATATTGTTGCTGCTCGACGAGCCGGCCGCCGGTTTGCGTCACATGGAAAAACAAAAACTTGCGGCACTGCTGCGGCAGTTACGAGATGAAGGCATGTCGGTTCTGCTGGTCGAGCACGATATGGGTTTTGTGATGGATCTCGCCGGCCGCATCGTGGTGCTGGATTTCGGTACAAAGATCGCCGAGGGCACACCTGCGACGATCCGCAGCAATCCCGATGTCATCAAGGCGTATCTTGGAGCCGCGTCATGAGCGAGGCGCTCTTGAAAGTTAGCGACGCATCGGTCGCCTACGGCAAGGTCGAAGCGGTGCGCTCGGTCTCGCTCGACGTCAAAGCAGGTGAGATCGTCACCATTATCGGCGCCAACGGTGCCGGCAAGACAACGCTCATGAACGCCATCATGGGCATTTTGGCTCTGAAAGGCAGCGTCAGTTTCGGCCGCAAGGAAATTTCGCGCCTCGATATCGAGGATCGCGTGGCAGCCGGTTTGAGCATCGTGCCGGAGCATCGCGAATTGTTCGGCACGATGACAGTGGAAGAAAATCTTCAACTCGGCGCATTCCGGACCGACCGCGCATCCGCCTTGCGCGGGCTTGAGCGCGTCAACACGCTGTTTCCCCGCCTCAAGGAGCGCCGCACGCAACTGGCCGGAACGCTCTCCGGCGGCGAACAACAGATGCTGGCGATGGGCCGCGCGCTGATGTGCCAGCCGAAACTCCTGATGCTCGACGAGCCGAGCCTTGGCCTAGCACCTTTGATCGTGGCGGATATTTTCCGCACCGTCGCTGAATTGCGTGAGGCCGGCGTGTCGGTGCTGCTGGTCGAACAGAATGCCCGCGCTGCACTCGCGATTGCCGATCGCGCCTATGTCATGGAGCTTGGCGAATTCATCATGAATGGCGCGGCGAAAGAAATCGGCAGCGATGAGCGCGTGGCGGCAAGCTATCTCGGCTTCCAGCACGGGGAATCGAGCGCGCGATAGGCGCTAAGCGGCATTTGGCCGATCGGTCGAAACGATCTAACAATGTCTGTGATTGTGGCCGATAATCGCGCCGGCAAAAATCCTCTTACGGGTGCCTCGGTTATGGATGCAAGGTTCGTGCGAAAGCTGCGCATGTTCGCGGCAGTCCTGCTCGCCGGCATGGCCGGGGGAATTGTCTTTATCTTCTTCAATATCGGTTTCGCGCCACGGCAGCTTCTGATCGGCATAGCCTACGGTTTCCTTATCAGTGGTACGATAGGGGCGTTCGAGTTTGCCGCAGCGGGTCCACTGCGTGACTGGCTCGGAGCACTACCCTTTAGCGCAAGCCTCGCAGTCCGCAGCTTGGTCTATGCGGCGGCGATTGTTCTGATCCAGTATTTCGAGCTGGGTGTGCGGCTGGTCGGGCTGACGCCAGATCCGTCGAATCAAAGCTTCTGGAACGCGGTGATTTTTTCCGGCGTGTTTTCGATCGCGCTCAATTTCGTCTTTGCGATCGCCAATATCATCGGCCGCAACACGCTCCTTAATCTCGTGATCGGGCGTTACCACTCCCCGGTCGAGGAAAACCGCTTCGTTCTGTTTGTCGATATTGCGGGTTCGACGACTCTAGCGGAGCGTATGGGCGGTCTTGGGATCCATAGATTTCTCGACAAGACTTTTCGCACCCTGACCGGAGCCGCGGTGGATTACCGGGGAGAAATCCTGAACTATGTCGGCGATGAGATCATCGTGACCTGGCCGGCGGAATCCGGAGCCATCGATTGCCGGCCGTTGCGTTGCTTTTTGGCGATGCGCGCAACTCTGGAACGGCTTGCGACTCGATTTGAAAGTGAATTCGGCGCAGCACCGAAGATTCGCGGCAGTCTGCATTTCGGGCCTGTGATTGTCGGTGAAATCGGCGACATCAAACGCGCCATCGTATTCAACGGCGACGTGATGAACACCGCAGCCCGGCTCGAAGAACTCAGCCGCCATGTCGAAGGCGGTTTTCTCGCGTCCCGCGCGGCCATCGACCGGTTCGCATCCGCCTCCCCGGTTCGGCTTTGCGACCTCGGATTCCGGGAGATACGCGGCAAGTCCGACGGCATCGAAGTTGTCGGGATCGCGACCTAAAACACGGGGCGACAAAATGAAAAATGGCCGGGACCAAGCCCGGCCATCTTCGAGGATCAGACGATCAATTGACGACGACGTATTTGCCGCCCTTCACCGTCAGAAGGATGCGCGAACGGTCGTCGGTGCCGTAGCGATCTTTCTCGGTGAAATTGTAGACGCCCTGACTTGCCGGAATTTCCTTCTCGGTCATCAACGCCTGACGGATCGCTTCGCGGAATTCACGCGTACCCGGCTTGGCTTTTTTCAGAGCGACCGGAATGACGCGCTTGAGAACCTCGAAAGCATCGTACATGTGGCCCGCGAACTGGCTGCGGGTGTTGGCACCGAACTTGGCCTCATAGGCAGTGTCGAGCGCCATGCCGGGTTTCTTGGTCAGAGCGCTGTCGGGCTGTCCTTCCGGAGCCATCACCGGACCTGCTGCCATCAGGACGCCTTCGCCAGACGCGCCGGCGATACGAATGAAGTCCATCGAGGCGGCACCATGGGTCTGGTAGATCAGCCCCTTGTAGCCTTTGTCGCGCAATTCGATCTGGGGCAAGCCGGCCGCAGCACCCGAAGCGCCGATCAATACGGCATCCGGATTGGCGGCAATCAGCTTGAGCACCTGACCTGTCACCGAAGTATCCGCGCGCGCGAAGCGCTCTTCATCGACGACGCTGATACCGCCCATTGCCGCAGTCTGCTTCTTGAGATCGTTGGCCCAAAGATCGCCGTAGGAATCCGAATAGCCGATATAGCCGACGGTCTTCACATTGTTCTTCTTCATGTGCTCGTAAAGCACCTTGCCCATGATCGAGACCGGTTGCGGCATCACCGCCGACCACTTTTCGCGTGTTGGCGGCACCGGGATCGGCGCAAGGCTGAGATGTGGAACGCCGGCTTCATTCGCGACCGTCGAAACCGCGATTGACGGCGGCGTCACCGACGAGCCGATAATGACGTCGGCATTGGATTCGGTGACGAAGCGGCGCGCATTCGTGGTGGCGGTGGTCGGATCGCCGGCATCGTCGAGAACGATATTCTTGATTTTGACGCCGCCGATTTCGGTCGGCACGAATTCGAGCGCGTTCTTCTCCGGTACACCCAGCGCGGCACCTGGGCCTGTTGTGCTCAGCGTGATGCCGATGGTGATGTCTTGCGCCATCGCCGCCGACATGGTGCCGGGTAACGCAACCGACGCGGCAAGCACGACGGCTCTCATGGTCATTTTATTCATGCAGTCCTCCCTGGAAGGTTTTTTGGCTTTTTGGCAGATCGTTTATGCAGATAGTTATACAGTATAATGATGGGGGATCGATGGGTGAGTCAATGGAAGCTGGCGGGTTGCGCCGCAACCTCCGGTCAGGATTGGCGGTATTCGAATGGCCGTTGCCCCGTCCATTATCGTTGATATATCAACTCGGAATTTTATGGCATAGTCATGCCGGTCGCCTGACCGCGTTACCTTGACGCATCAATGGCTTCAGACACAGCGAAACGGCCGGAGCGAGCGTTGCGGACACAGGTTGCGATTATCGGCGGCGGCCCTGCCGGCATGCTGCTCGGCCAATTGCTGCACGCCTACGGCATCGAGAATGTCGTTCTGGAACGAAAGGATCGCGATTATGTGCTGGCGCGAATCCGCGCCGGCGTGCTCGAGCAGGGCACGGTCGAGCTGTTGGAGGAAATCGGCGTTGCCAATCGCCTGCACCGCGAAGGGCTGATCCACGACGGCATCGAACTGGCGTTCGGCGGCGCGCGGCACCGGATCGACATGAAGCATGCAACCAGCGGCAAGACCGTGACGATCTACGGACAGACCGAAGTGACGCGCGATCTGATGGACGCGCGAGACGCCGCCGGACTGAAGATCATCTATGACGCCGGCAATGTCAGCCTGCATGATTTCGACAGCGAGAAGCCGCGCGTGCGTTACGTCAAGGACGGCGTCACGCATGAACTGGCTTGCGACTTTATCGCGGGCTGCGACGGCTTCCACGGCGTCAGCCGCGCCAGCGTCAAAGCCGACGCGATCACAGTCTTCGAGCGGGTCTATCCGTTCGGCTGGCTCGGCATTTTGTCCGAGACCCCGCCCGTCTCGGAGGAATTAATTTACGCCAATCACGAGCGCGGATTTGCGCTGTGCTCGATGCGCTCGCAGACCCGCAGCCGCTATTACGTGCAATGCGCGCTGGATGATCACATCGAAAACTGGACCGACGGTAAATTCTGGGACGAGTTGAAGCGCCGCCTCGATCGGGAAGCCGTCGATCGTCTGGTGACGGGGCCTTCGATCGAAAAAAGCATCGCCCCTTTAAGAAGTTTCGTCGCCGAGCCGATGCGCTTCGGCCGATTGTTTCTCGCGGGCGATGCCGCCCATATCGTGCCGCCGACCGGCGCCAAGGGGCTGAACCTCGCCGCCAGCGATGTTCACTATCTCGCAACGGCGCTGCGCGAATTCTACGGCGAGACATCCACCGCGGCTATCGACGATTATTCCCGCCGCGCGCTGACGCGGGTCTGGAAGGCGGAGCGGTTCTCATGGTGGATGACCTCTATCCTGCATCGCTTTCCCAACACCGACGCCTTCAGCGCGCGTATTCAGAACGCCGAATTGAATTATCTGGTCAGTTCGCAAGCCGCGACTGCGGCGCTTTCTGAAAATTACGTCGGGCTGCCGTATTGAGCAGCCCAGATACAGCGATGCCTGCGCCACGCAACCGCGCGACGCAGGCATTTGTCGTCAATCAGGCGTATCGGCGACGATTAGAGCGAGACTGCATTCATGAATATTTGAGTGAAGGGCTTGGCAAGGATATCCGAGAGCTTGGGTACAAGTTCCTTGATATGCGGCGTCGTCATGTGAGCATCGAGCGCGGGTTTGTCGGTCCACGATTCGAAGGTCAGAAAGCGTCCCGGCTCGGATTGCACTTCGAGCAATGCATATGACTTGCAGCCCGGCTCAGTGCGCGACTTTTCGACAAAGGGAGTGAGCAGCGCCCGCAGCGCATCGGCGCTTCCCGGCTTGGCGACGATTTCCGCAATAACATAAAGCAAACCGGGCGCGGCATCGGCTGTGCGGCTGCCCGTCATGCCGGCAAGCGCGGATCCCAGAATCGCGCCCTGAATCATTGTTCGACGATCAAGCATAGGTTTCTCCCTTTTGATTTTCTTTGACGATAGGCAAGTCACGATACGCCTCGGAGACCCTTTTGTTTCAAACAATCCCGCGTGATCGTTTCAAACAGATATTCCGGGTGAAGCGGCGCCACACACGCCCTATGATGCGAATGCGAAAGCTGCAGCGCACCCGCTGGTTTGAAAGAGGCAAATGGAAACGATTGAACCAGCGAACATTCCATCAGGTTTTCAACGCCATTCGCGGACAAGTCCGCTCACCGAGCCGTGGGAGCCGATTTATGCGAAGACGACCACCGGCGCGCTCATCATCGGGTTGCGTTTGGCAAAGCCGCACACCAACTCGCGCGGCATCGTCCATGGCGGGCTGATCGCGACGCTTGCCGACAACGCGATGGGATTGAGTTGCAGCATTCAGATGAAAGAGCCGCAGCGGCTCGTGACCGTCAGCCTGAGCATCGACTACCTTGCCTCGGCCAATATTGGCCAATGGCTGCAGGTCGAGACAGACTTCGTCAAACTTGGTGGATCGATCTGTTTTGCGCAGTGCCTCGTCACCGCAGACGGCGAGGCCTGCGCGCGGGGCAACGCGACATTCAAGGTCGTGAAGGCCAAGACGGTTTAATTGATCGTTTTGAGGGCCTGTCGGATATTGTGCCGGACAGAACTCGGCCTATCTTGGTTCCATATTTCATTGAACCAGGCTGTCGCCATGTCTGACGCGCAAATTTTCCCAAGCGACGTTGCCTTCACGCCGGCTGTTAAAGATATTCAGTCGCGCAAAGGATCGCGCGACGCATACGCCCGCGTCGAACAGAACGGCGGATGGCAGACGCAGATTGATGCTGCGCTGGCGGCTTTCATCGGCGAGCAGACGAGTTTTTTTCTGGCGACCGCCAATGCGGAAGGCCAGCCCTATATCCAGCATCGCGGCGGGCCTCCAGGGTTCATCAAAATCCTCGACAAGCAGACATTGGCGTTTGCGGATTTTCGCGGCAACCGACAATACATCACGCAGGGCAATCTTACGGAGAATCCCAAGGCGTATATTTTTCTGATCGACTATGTGCATCGCCGCCGCATAAAAATCTGGGGCGAAGCGCGCGTGGTCGAGGACGATCCGGCGCTAGTCGCCTCTCTGATGCCGCGCGACTACAAGGCAAAGCCGGAGCAGGCAATCGTTTTCAGGGTCGCGGCGTGGGACAGCAATTGTCCGCAGCATATCCCGCAGAAACTCGATGTCGCCGACGTTGCTGTGGTGGTCGGCCAGCGCGACTCGCGGATCGCGACACTTGAGGCCGAAATCGCCGAACTGAAAAAGCAACTCTCGCAGCGTTAAGCCGGGCGTGCTTTAATGGAGCGATGAACGAGACATCGAACCCTTGCCAGAGCTGCGGCGCGTGTTGCGCATATTCCAGCAACTGGCCGCGCTTTACGATCGAGGACGATGCAGCTCTCGATCTTATTCCAGCGAAGTTCGTCAACGACCGGTTGTCAGGCATGCGTTGCACCGGCGAGCGCTGTAACGCGTTGAACGGCGACGTGGGAAAAATGACAGCCTGCGGGATTTACGACGTGCGGCCTGAGGTGTGCCGCACTTGTATGCCGGGGGACGCCGAATGCACGATGGCGCGGCGCAGATTCGGTCTCGCCGAATTGGCGGCGTGAACTTCGAAGTAGCGGATGATGCGACGGTGCAGTTACGCCGTCATCTGCACCAGTTCGTCGTCGAGATCGTCATCGACGGCGGCGAAGGTGGTCAGTGGCTTTGTGGAAAGCGTAATCGTCCGCTTGCCGTAGGCCGATGGTGTCGGAGCGTCGGATGGCGCCTCGCGCGACATCGCAAACAATGTCGAGCCAACGACGCCGCCCTGTTCCACCAGATCGCGCTTGTTGCAGGTCGCCGCGATGGCGATGCCCATCGAATGCAGATGATTGCGGCGGTAGCAAAACAACGCGAGCATGGCGCGCACGTCGGGAGATACCGATTCGACCAGTTCAGAAAGGCCGTGTTCGCTGGCGCGATAAAGGCTGCCGAGCAATTCCTCACCCACGGGGCAAGAATCGTTTTCAAAGGCGATGCGACTGGATGACATTGGCATTCTCCGTTTCCGAAGGATGCAATGGGAATTACTAACGGAGAGTTAACCACCTCGACGGATCGAGACGGGTGTTCATCTTATATAGAGGCGATTCAGCCAGCCGCGTGGTGACGATGATTCGGGATCGCAAACCCGCCGGTCAGAGCTTGTTCTCGGCGATCCACGCGGCTATCGCCTTGCCGATGGCGGCACCCGAATCCTCCTGAATGAAATGCGTGCCCGGACCTGTGACTTCGGTCTGATTTTTCCAGCTTCGGCAGAATTCGCGCGGCTTGCCGGTCAGAATGGCCCCGGGTTCGGCATTGACGAATAGTTTCGGCATGTCATTCGCTGCCATCCATTTGGCATAGGCGTCCACGATGGCCACCACATCCGCCGGTTCCCCGGCGATGGGAATCTGCCGCGGCCACGTCAATGTCGGCCAGCGGTCCTCGCGCTTGAGAAACGGCTTGCGATACACCTTCATCTCGGCTTCCGACAGTTTCCGGATCACGGAACCGGGCAGCACGCGCTCGATGAAAAGATTGCGGTCGAGAATCATCTGCTCGCCCTTGTCGGAGCGAAACCCCTGAAACACCGGCGTCGCCGCTTCGCTCCATTCGTCCCAACCCGCGATGGGGCGCACGATGCCTTCCATATAGGCGATGCCACGCACGCGGTCGCGATGATGATTGGCCCAGTCGAAACCAAGCGCTGAACCCCAATCGTGGATCACGAGCAGGGTTTTTTCGGCAGGCCCGATCACCGCGTCGATGAAAGCTGCAAGATGAGCGCGGTGCGTGGTGAAGCGATAGGTGTCGGGTTTTACGTCCGGCAGTTTGTCGGAATCGCCCATGCCGATCAGGTCCGGCGCAATCAGGCGGCCGTGTCCTTCAAGTCCGGGGATCACGTCACGCCATAGATAAGACGACGTCGGGTTGCCATGCAGGAACAGGATCGGGGCGCCTTCACCGCGCTCGTGATAGGCCATGCGGCAGCCGAGCACGTCGGCGTATTTTTTTGAAAGCGACTGTTCGGACATCGTTGATCCCCTGAATGATCGCGCCGTCAGCCGATAAATGCGGTGGCTTCAACAACTGTCGCGCGGCTGGTGCGATAACTGTTGGCGGCATGCGACGAATCTGCAAATCCAAATGATACTCCGCACACCACGCGCCGGTCCTCGCTCACGCCAAGATGCTTGCGCACAACATCGGAATGTCCAGCAAGTGCCGCTTGCGGGATCGTCGCCAGACCCGCAGCCTGTGCGGCCAGCATGAAGCTGCCGACATAGCCGCCGCAATCAATCGCGCCGTACACTCCCAGCGCTTCATCGGACGTAATAATCGCCACATGCGGCGCGCCGAAAAATCGAAAATTCTCCAGCATCTGTTTCTGATACGCAGCCTTGTCTCCACGGGCGATGCCGAGCGCATTGTAAAGCTGAAATCCGCTTTCGCGGCGGCGGTCGAGATACACGCCTTTATATTCCCGCGGAAATGGAAAATCCGTCACGCCCGGCGCGCGATCGGTTTCGGCCTTGTACATATCGTCGCCGAGTTTACGCGCAGCATCGCCGGAAAAGATCGTGACCTGCCATGGCTGGCTGTTGCACCATGATGCGGTTTTTTGAGCGGCATTCAGCACACGTTCAATGGTCGCACGCGGCACTTCATCGGGCTTGAACGCGCGGCAAGAATAGCGCGCCGCCAAGAGCTTCTCGACGACGTCAAGCTCGTTCGCCATTACGAACGCCCGCGCGTCGGGATGGCGTTGAACGGCACATCCTTGTCGACGCGAATATCCGGCGGCAACCCTAGCACGCGCTCGGCAATAATGTTTCGCAGAATTTCGTCGGTGCCGCCCGCGATGCGGTCAGAAGGCGCGCGGAGAAGTATCGATTGAAACTGACCATCGACCGCAACGCTGTCGGCGTCGGTCAGCACACCGGCCGCGCCCTGCAAATCCATTGCGTAGGTCGCGATGTCCTGCAGCATGGTGCCTGCAACAAGCTTGCCGATGGAATTTTCCGGTCCCGGACGGTCGCCCTTGGACAGCGCCGAGATCGAACGATAGCTGGTGTATTTCAACCCGCTAGCCTTTACCGCCCAGCTTGCCAGTTTCGAGCGCACATTCTTGTCGTCGATGGCGGGGCCGTCTTCCAGCATCAGATCGTTGCAGAACGCAAACAGCTCAGGAAACCCGGTCGATTGCCGCGCGCCGATCGACATACGTTCGTTCATCAGCGTGGTCAGCGACACGTTCCAGCCGTCATTGACCGCGCCGAGGCGTTGCGAGTCCGGAATTTTCACATCGGTGAAATAAACTTCGTTGAATTCCGACTGGCCGTTGGCCTGCTTGATCGGTTTCACATCGACGCCCGAACTTTTCATGTCGAGCCAGAACATCGTCAGGCCCTTATGTTTGGGCTGCGTGGGATCGGTGCGCGTGATGACAATGCCGTAGTCGGAGAAATGCGCGCCAGTGGTCCAGACCTTCTGGCCGTTGACAATCCAGTCGCCGCCTTTCTTCTCCGCGCGAGTACGAAGTCCCGCAACGTCCGATCCTGCCGACGGCTCGGAGAACAGCTGACACCAGACGTGTTCGCCCGATGCAATCTTCGGCAAATACTTCGCCTTGTCGCCGTCATTGCCGAACGCCATTACAGTCGGACCGCACATGCCTTGGCCAATCAGAAAAACGCCCTCTAGCTTGCCGTAGAAACCTTCTTCCTGCTGCCAGATCACGCGCTCGATTGGCGTGGCACCGCGTCCGCCGAATTCCTTCGGCCAGTGAAGGCACGCCCAACCGGCGACGGCTTTTTTCTTTTGCCACTTTTTCGATTCGGTCAGGATGTCGCTGCCCTTGAGCCGGATGCGCCCGACCGTCGGTTTCGACAGTTCGGGTTCAAGATTTTTCGGCGCATTGGCGTCGATCCAGACGCGGGCCTCGGCGCGAAATTTTGCTTCCTGCGGGGTGTCGTCGAAGTTCATGTTTCTACCTCAACTCGCATTTCTAAAGCGCATACGGTCGATCAACTGGTTTTCCCAATACGACAGACTACCGAGCGACAGCGCCAGCGCATTCGCGCGGCGGTAATACAAATGACAATCGTATTCCCAGGTGAAGCCCATGCCGCCATGCACCTGAATGTTGTTTTTGGCGCAATGCTGAAACGCTTGCGTGGCGCTGATGCGCGCGGTCGCTGCCGCCTCCGGCAATTCGGCGGCGTTGGTCGAGAGCGCCCATGCGCCATAGTAACAGTTGGAGCGAGCCAGAGTGGCCGACACATACATGTCGGCGAGAATATGTTTCACCGCCTGAAACGATCCGATGGGCCGTCCGAACGCGACGCGATCCAGCGCATAGTCACGCCCCATCTCAAGCGCGCGATCCGACCCGCCGACCTGTTCGAATGCCATCAGCACCGCCGCGCGGTCGAGCACGCGCGTGAGAATGCTCCAGCCTTCGCCCGCCGGCCCTAACGGCTCGACGCTGCATTTGTCGAAAACGATTTCCGCCTGGCCATGCGACTGGTCGAGATTGCCGAGTGGCTTGCGCTGCACGCCATCACCCGAGAGGTCGACAATAAACAAACCAATGTCGGTCTCGCGACCGGTGGACGCCGTGCGCGCGGCAACGATGGCGAAATCCGCAATCGCGCCATCCGCCACAGGAAATTTTTTGCCGGTGAGCGCCCCGTTCGAAGCCGCGACCTTGATCGCCTTGTGCGATGGATTGCCGGCCCCCTCGAACAAAGCGAGCGTGCCGATGGCTTCGCCCGACGCGATTTTTGGCAACCACTTGGCTTTCTGCGCATCGCTGCCCGCCAGCATGATCGCTTCGGTGGCGAGATAGATCGTCGACGCGAACGGTACAGGCGCGAGCGCCCGGCCCATTTCCTCCGCGATCACGCACAGTTCAAGATGCCCCGCGCCTGCGCCGCCGAATTGTTCGGGGATCGCCACGCCGAGAAATCCCATCTCCGCGAGCCCTTTCCAAAGTTCGCGGTCGTACGGCGCATTGCCTTCCAGCACCGCGCGCACGGCCTTCGGCGGACAACGCTCGGCAAGAAAGCGCCGCGCCTCGTCGCGTAATTGCTTCTGGTCGTCGGAGAAATCGAAATTCATCAGCGTGGCGCCATTCTGATGGCACCGTCGAGACGAATGACTTCGCCGTTGAGCATCGGGTTCTCGACGATGTGGACGGCGAGGTTGGCGTATTCCGTCGGATCGCCGAGACGCGCCGGATGCGGCACTTGCGCGCCGAGACTTTTTTGCGCTTCTTCTGACAGGCCCATCAGCAGCGGCGTCAGGAACAATCCCGGCGCAATCGTCATGACGCGGATGTTGAGCGAGGCAAGATCGCGCGCGACCGGCAACGTCAGACCGACGATGCCGCCCTTCGATGCGGAATATCCCGCTTGACCGATCTGGCCATCATAGGCCGCCACGCTCGCAGTATTGATGCACACGCCGCGTTCCTCGCCGATAGGCGGTGCCGTCTGCATTCGCTCGGCGACGAGACGGATGCAATTGAATGTACCGATCAGGTTGACCTTGACGATGCGGTTGAAGTGATCGAGCGGATAGGCGCCGTTCTTGCCGACGGTCTTGATCGCCCCGCCGATGCCGGCGCAATTCACCAGCACGCGGACGATGCCATGCGCGGCCTCGGCTTTCGCGATGCCTTCCTTGACGGGCGCTTCTTCGGAAATATCGCCGACCAGCGCGAGACCCTTGATTTCAGCGGCGACTTTCTCCGCGCCTTCCTTGTTCATGTCGATCACCGCGACCTTAGCGCCCTTGGCTGCCATGGCGCGCGCCGTTGCTGCGCCGAGACCCGAGCCGCCGCCGGTGATGAGAACTGAAACATCCTTGAGTTGCATGTGCGCTTCCTGTTGCTGGTTAAAGGTTTTGAACGTTAAGAGGCTTTGGCCGAAGCATGCTTCGACCATTGAGAGAGAATGTCATCGGCGGTCGTCACCGGCACCGCAGCCGAACTTTGAATGGCAGAAGGCGTGCGCGAGAATCGCGGCGCGGGTGCAGGCTGCACACCACCGCCTGCCTCGACGAATGTCTTGCGCGCGGCCAGATGCGGGTGCGATGGTGCGTCGAACATTTCGATGACGGGCGCGACGCAGGCATCGGTGCCGTCGAAAATCTTGGACCACTCGTCGCGCGTCTTGGTTTTGAAGACTTCGGCCACCTTGTCATGGAGCACGGGCCATTGTCCGCGATTCATCTGATCGTTGTAGCAATCGTCGCCAAGACCCGCGAGCCTGCGTAATTCCGCATAGAACTGCGGCTCCAGCGCGCCGACTGCCATGTAACGCCCGTCCTTGCATTCATAAGTACGATAGAAAGGCGCGCCGCCATCGAGCAGATTGGCGCGCGGCTGATCGCTCCAGCGTCCCGTCGCATGCATGCTGTGAAACAATGTCAGCATGCTGGAGACGCCGTCGCACATCGCGGCGTCGACGACCTGCCCCTTGCCGGACGAGCGCGCATCGATCACGCCTGCGAGAACACCGACTGCGAGGTAAAGCGCGCCGCCGCCATAGTCGCCGACAAGATTGAGCGGCGACACGGTATCTCCGTTGGCGGAACGAAATGAATCCAGCGCGCCTGTGATGGCAATATAGTTGATGTCATGACCGGCGGATTGCGACAGCGGG